>DASQJB010000252.1:0-2411 GCA_035631295.1 Bryobacteraceae bacterium
GCGGGCGGCTTGGTGGGGAATGGCTGCGTGGGCGAATACCATTCGCCGGGTACATCGCCTTTCGCCACGGGCCGCTCTTCAATCGGCCAGATCGGTTTTCCCGTTTCCCGATTCAACACATAAAGGAAGGCCTGCTTGGTCGGCTGCGCCACGGCTTTCACGGTCTGCCCATTCACGTTGATGTCGGCCAGAATGGGAGGGCATGGATTGTCCATGTCCCAAATGCCGTGGTGAACGTATTGGTAATACCATTTCACTTTGCCGGTGTGCAGGTCCACCGCGACCAGGCTCTCGCCGAAGAGATTATTTCCGGGGCGATGCCCGCCGTAATAGTCGCCGGTGGGCAGCTCGACTCCGAGATACACCGTGCCGAGCTGCTCGTCGATGGAGGCTTGTCCCCATGAGCCTGTGTTTCCGGTGTATGACCAGGAGTCTTGCTGCCACGTATCAAGCCCAGGCTCGCCAGGCTTTGGAATTGTGTGAAAAGTCCACAGGCGCTTGCCGGTTTTCACGTCGAATCCACGCACATAGCCTTTGACATTGGTCTTGCTAAGCGGAACACCGCCGGGCTTGTGCGCCGCTCCCACCACGACAACGTCCTGCGCGATAATCGGCGCCGAATGCAGGCCGATGTCCGGGCTCATCGGGTCGATCGTCTGATCGTCGTCTTCTTTTAGATCGACGATGCCGTCTTTGCCGAAGCCGGCAATTCGTTGGCCGGTCTTCGCGTTTAGCTCAACCATGCGATAGCCGGGCGTCACGTAGACGATGCGCTCGTCATTGCCATTGGCCCAATACGCGAGCCCGCGCCCGGAAAGCTGCCGCGGCGCCGCCGTGCCGCGCTCGCCCTCGTTTTCACTGTGGGTCCAAAGCAGTTCGCCCGTGGCGGCGTCGAGCGCGACCACCGAGCGCCGCGTCCCGGCCGTCGCGTACAAGACGCCTTTCACCATCAGCGGCGTTCCTTCGAGATTATTCTCGGCGCGCGGGCCCAGATTGTCCGTCTTGAACCGCCAGGCCACCTCCAGCCGGTTGAAGTTGTTCGCAGTGATTTGGTCGAGCGGCGAGTAGCGAGTGTTGCCGAGGTCGCCGCCGTAGGTGGGCCACTCTCCATTCTTGGCGCCCTGCTGGCCTTGAGCGGGCGCGATTACCAGAGCTAGCAAGCACGCGGCCGGCATCGTTGCACGTGGAATGAGCATTCGCATTTTGAACCTCCTGAGCCTTCGTCTCGGGATTATATATCAACGGCCGCGCCCGCACGTTCCGGAATTCCTTGATTCCGGATTTAGCTCCATAGCAATATATGGATATGGAGCTTACAAAGAAGACCACGATTCTGTTTCCGCCGGAATTGCACGATCGCCTAACGCGGTTGGCGGCGCAACGGCGGACGAGTCTGGGCGACCTCGTACGGAGCGCCTGTGAGCGTGAATATGGCGCATCCTCGCGCGAAGAGAGGATTGCCGCTGTGCGGCGCATTGTATCTCTTAAACTTCCCGCCCCCGGTATCGGTCGTATGAAGCGCGAGTCCGTTCCTCCCCCCGAGGACCTTGCGCGGTGACTCTGGTCGATTCGAACATATTCATGTACGCCGGCGGCCGCGAACACCGCTTGAAAAGGAGAGCCGCGGCGTTTCTCGAGCGGGTCGCGGACGGCTCGATTGAAGCCACGGTTGATGCTGAAGCGCTTCAGGAGATCTTGCATCGCTACCGCGCCATCGGGAGGTGGAATGAGGGCAGGCTGATTTACGACTCGGCGCGCGTCCTTTTCCCAACTGCGCTGGCGGTGACGGGAGAAGTGATGGACCGGGCGCGGCTCCTACTCGACGAGCACCCACAACTCATGGCCCGGGATGTTGTACATGCTGCGGTCGTCGAAGTGTATGGGTTGGATTCCATTTGCACCTTCGACCGCGATTTCGACCGAGTCCGCGGCCTGCGGCGGATCGAGCCCGATTAAGATCGCTGGGGCCCGCGCTGCCGAGCTTGGCGGCGCACGCTCGCAACCGGGCGCGAGGCGCCAAGTCAGGTATCCTCTCAAACCCATGGTGATGTTTTCCGCGCGCACGCTCGGCCTGCGGTCATCCCAATGAACGTCAAACACGTGACCAGTCTTGTTGAGAAGGACGGATGGACGCAGGTTCGGCAGAGGGCAGCCACCGCTAATTCCGTCACCCCGCAAGGCCTGGCAGGGTCATGATCGCTGGCCCATTGGTGGATCTTGACCCGAAAACGAGAGCGGAGTATCGGGAGTCAAGCAGGGCTGATCAGTGAAAAAGTAGGTCGCATCAATCGGGAAAACCGGAAACGGCTACAGCGCGCATCTCCCTGATCTGCCTGGCCGCATCGCCGCCGCGTTCACCTATTGAGTGCGGTGGTCGAGACTCGACCTCGCACAGAACACGTGGACGCGGT
>DASQJB010000253.1:0-18106 GCA_035631295.1 Bryobacteraceae bacterium
GTCGCCCACCAGTCCCTTGCCGCGGCTCCGCCGTTCGTGCCGGCCGCGACGGTTTGCTGATGATAGGAATCCGGCGCGGCGGCTTTAGGCGGCTCGTAATTCGGCCCGACTTTGGGCATGTTGGCGCCCAGCGCGACTCCAGCCAAAAGAATAGGGACGAGGACCGGTTTCATTGCTGTATTCCTCCATCGATAAAAACGTCCATTTGTTGCCCGGCGAAAACCGGAGCATTCTTTTCGAGCGCGAAGATCACCTGCAACACTCGCGTGTCAACGCGCTCAGTGCTGTCGCCGGTAAGGTTCTTCTTGGGAATCACGTATGGCTCGAACCGCACGAAATGCAAGTTGTAGCGGTGGCTGCTGTCGCCTCGGACCGAGGCCACCGCGCCCGCGCCCTTGTTCACGCGCCATGCGTCTTGTTCATCCACGTCCGCGCGCACGTTGAGCTGATTCGTCGCGCCCATAAGGATCAGCGGCTGCGCAAGCTGGCCGGCCTGCGCGTACTCGCCAAGACGGACTTTGCATTGCAAAATCTCGCCGGTGATCGGAGCTGTCACAACAGTGCGGTCAAGGTCCGCCTGTACGCGCTCCACCTGTCGCTGCGCTTCATTGACTTCAGCTCGGGCGATCTCGATGTCCGGTTGCCAAGCGCCAGCTTTCAGCAAAGCAAGATCGGCCTTGGCTTGCTCCAGGCGCGCGGCGGCGGACTTTACCGCAATGCGGCGCCGCAGCAAATCTTCGTCCCGGATCGCGCGTTTATCGCGGACGCTTTCGATGAGCTTCAACTGAACGTCGGCGTCCTGATATTGCTCTTCGGCTTCTTTGACCTTGGCCTCCGCGGGCGGAATCTCCTCCGGCCGCGGCGATTGCAGCAGCTTCTCTAGTTTCGACTGGGCCAGCGCAAGCGAACTGCGCCGCAAGCCGAGCTCCGCTTGCAAATCGCGATCGTCAATCGAGAAGAGCTTGGCGCCTTTCTGGACGCGGTCGCCGGCCTTCACGTATACGTTCGTCACCATGCCCTGAACCGGCACGCTAACGGCGATGTTCTCCGTGCTCGCTTCCACCAGGCCAACGGCTCCTACGGTGTCCTGCTTTACGGGAGTGGGCGGCGGCGAAGGCGGCGCCACGGTGGCGTGCACGGGTTGCATCCTGACGATGGAGAAGATGCTCAACGCGAGAATGATGGCGGCGATAATGGGCAAACCGTATTTGGTCATATACAGGCTCCTTTCTGGGTCAGTTTCTAGCTGCGGCAAAGCGCGATTCTTCCGGCGCTTCGGTTTTAACAATGCGGCCGTCGTCCATGTGGGCGATGCGGTCGGCGAATTGGAACACACGGCTGTCGTGCGTCACCACGATGACGGCGCGGTCATCGCGGACGGCCACTTTGGTCAGCAGGTCCATCACGGCGTGGCCGGTTTCATGATCGAGTGCCGAAGTCGGCTCGTCGCAGACGATCAGCCGAGGCTTGTGCACCAGCGCGCGGGCTAGCGCAACACGCTGCTGTTGGCCGCCGGAGAGCTGCGATGGCAGTGTCCGCAGCCGATCTTTCAAACCCAGTTCCGCCAGCAATTCCGAGGCGCGATCCACGGCGCGCTTGCGAGGGACGCCGGCGGCCAGCAGCGGCACAGCCGCGTTCTCGGCGGCCGTCAGAGCGGGCAGCAGATTGTACTGCTGAAAGACGAAGCCCAGATTCTTGCGGCGGAAACGGATGCTTTCGGAGCCTGACAACTGGCCCACATTCTGGCCGAGCACCGAGATCTGGCCTCCCGTGGGATCTAGCAGCCCGGCGATCACGGATAACAATGTCGTCTTGCCGCATCCGCTAGGCCCGACTAACAGCGTCATCTCGCCGAATGGCGCCTCGAAATCGACACCCCGAAGCACGGATACTCGGTTATCGCCGCTTCCGAACTCCTTGGTCACTCGCCGGGCCGAAACAGCGGACTGTTCCACTTCTACGCAGCGGAAGTCATCCACGGCGGAAATCTCCGAAATTGCATTCATGGGTCTCCTCCTTTAACCTCGAAACACGATCGCAGGCTCCGTCACCAGCACGCGGCGGATGCTCATTAGGCTGGCGGCCATCACGATGAGAAGAACCGTGGCTCCCGTGCCCGCGGCTATCTGCCATAGCAAGCTGAAGCCGCGCAAATCAAGATTGTTCTTGGTGATTTCGAAGAACGCGGCGGTCATTCCGATGCCGATCGAGAATCCAATCACGCCTACCAGCAGCGCCTGCAGCAGAATCATGCCGGTGATGCGCCAGTTCGTGACGCCGATGGCCTTCAGCGCGCCGAACTGCTTCAAATTTTCGAGCGTGAAGATGTAGAAAGTCTGCCCCGCGACGATCGTTCCCACCACCAGCGCGATACCGATTGTGATTCCGAAATTGATCGGAATTCCTGTGTGGGCGATGTAGTACCAAATCGTCTGCCAGCCGAACTGGCTGGAGGTGGCGGCGTGCAGCCCTGTGGCGGCTTCGATGCGACGGCAAGCCTCGGCATCGCTAATTCCTGGAGCAGCCTTCGCAAGGACGAAAGATAAGAGATTGCGCTCGCGGCCGACATAATTAATGGCCTGGCTGTAACGGGAATAGAAGACCGGTAAATTCTGAAAGGGCGCCGAGGAATTGTAGATTCCGACGATGGTGGCGCGGCGATCGTTAAGCTCGAGCGTCTTGCCTAGCTCGTACGCCTGGCCGGGAAAGAAAAATTCATAACCGACCCGATCGACAATTACGGCATCGGGGCGGCGCAGATCGTTTACCGCGCCGAGCGCCATGCTGCGCGGCGCGCCGACCAACGTCGCATCGTCCACGCCCATCATGATCACCACGCGAAAATTTCCGTCGAACGCTTTTGCGCGAGGCGTGCCTTTGAACAATGGCACGGCCCATTCAATTCCGGAGACGCCGCGCACTCGGTATAGATCGTCGTCGGTGAGGGCTTTCACTTCGTCGAAGTATTGCGTCTTGCGATCCATCACCCAGAGGTTGGCGTCGGGCACGTCCATAATTTGGCTGGTGGTGCGCCGCATGATCCCCGCAAAAATCGAGCTCTGGTGCGACATCAGGAAAGTGGAGAAGGCGACGGCGAAGATAAGGCCAAGATATTTGGCGCGGTCGCCCAGGAGCATTTGCAGTGCGACGAAGTTCATTCGGAAGCCTCTCTTTCTGAACAGGCTTTTGGATGTGAACGGCGTTCATCAAGATCCAAATTTTTTTGGGATTTTTTCATCGCTTGCGAATCCCCTCGATGAGAATGTGCACAACGCGGTCGATCAGGCGATTTGGCTCGATGAAAGGAAAATTGCAAGTGATCAGAAGAGTGGTTACGCCGTGCGCGCCGGCCCAGAGCGCTTGCGCCACTTCCTCCACGTCGTCACAGTTGAGCTGTCCCGCCTCCACGCAGCGCCCGACGGCTGCGCGAAGCCTGTCGAAGCAGCGCTCGCCCGCTTGCGGTTGATGGTCCTGCGGAAGCTGTTTGGCCTGCACAAACGTAACGATATAGTGATTGGGATTATCAATGCCGAATTGGATGTAGGTCCGCAGCCCGCGCCGCAAGCCATCCAGCGGGCTGGCGGGATCGGCGTGAATCGCCATCATCCTTTTCTCTAGCTTGGCGAACGTCTCGTCGGAGAGCCGCTGGAGAATCTCAGCCTTATCGCGGAAGTACAGGTAGATCGTGCCCGGCGCATACTCGACCTTCTCGGCGATCTTGCGCATCGAAACGTGCTCATACCCTTCCTTCACGAATAAGGTTCTGGCCGCATCGAGGATCTCCTCCCTGATATTCGCTTTCTCTCGAGCTCGCCGTTCCTGGACGCCCATATCTGAACACTGTTCAGTTTAAGGAAAGAGCCCGATCATGTCAAGGGTATTTTTTTGCTCACTCAACCCACCCGCTCCAGCCACGCCTCCCGTACAAAGCGCTGATGCTATGCTCGACTCCTGGGCCTTGCTTGGGATCCAAGGAAGGCCGCGCGGAATGTCCTTAAGCATGGAGTCTCATTCGAAGAGGCTGAGATGGTATTCGACGACGACCTGTTTTGGTGTTTGCCGATCCCGACCACTCCATCGCAGAACAGCGATTCGTTATTTTGGGCAAATCCAATCGCGGGCGTCTGTTGGTGGTTGGCTACACAGAGAGGTCCAGCGATTCCGATCATCAACGCGCGGGTCGCGACGCGAAAAGAACGAAAGACCTATGCCGAAGAAATTTGATCGACGGGCGAAGGATGAACTGCGGGCTAAATACGACTTCCGATCACTTCCTGTAATCGCGGGGCCCAGGGAGAAAACCCCCGCCAGAGCGAACTGTTCGACTGGCGGCCGATGTCGCGGAGACCTTTCGCGAATGCCGATTCGGTGAACCAGGCCCTGCGGCTCTTAATTCGAGTCGCGAAAAGTCAGATCGGTTCGAGACGCTAGCAAGCCGCACAGAGGCGGCGGGTCTGTCCACTGGGAGTAACCGTTGCCCGCCTTCGTTGTGTGGCTGTTATCTAGAAGACCGGCACACTCAACTATGGCAGCCTTCCGATCGGCCCCAACCGCGCCTCCCGCACCAGTCCATCCGGATTCACCAGAGCGCTCGCCGTTGCGAAGCCGGGGCGTTGCGGACTTCCGAAGCGCAGATCCACCAGTTCCACCAGCACCGCGTCGCCGGCCGGGGAAACCTTCCAGAACGGAAGCTGATCGAACTTTTCAATGACGCGGAACGGCTCTGTGGCCTTCGCCGCATCAATGGCGGCAGAGTTTTTGGTGGGATAATCCACGCGGCCGAAAACATTCGGATCGTAATCTTCGGTCAACAACATGTTCGTGCTGACCACGAAATCCTCTGTCTGGACGATTCCGCGCCAGCGTAGCGGATTGATCCGGTCGGGAAGGGCCGTGAAGCGGGGAGGCTGAAGGCTGCCGTAAAGCCGCGAAGACATCACCGCGATGGCGCGCTGATGCGCAGCCAAGCGGAAGCCGTCGTAACAGAAGATGGCGATCAGCGCGAACCATGCCCATGCGTACTTCGGGCTGGCGGCTCTGCGTCCCGCGATCTCCGAGCTCACCAGCCCCGCCAGCCCCGGCGCCGCCAGGGCCGTCAGCAAAATCAGCAGAATCCAGGGGTCGATGATGTCGGTGGTGTCGAGGCGGAACCAGCGCGAGGAAAAGGGCAACAGCAGGCGCACGCCGTATGCGTTGGTCAAGTCGAGCGCCAGATGGCTCAATACGGCGATGAGGCAGGCGAAATAAGCCCACAAACTTATGGAAGCGCGGGCAATCGCGCGCGCCGCGAGCAACGGCACGATGGCTACTACCGGTGCAAACAGCAGCGAGTGCGTGAAGCTGCGATGAAGCTCGAAATACCGCAGGCCGCCAGGCAGTCCGGACCAGAGCACGTCCATGTCGGGAGCATTGGCCGCGAGCATGATCATGAGCGCGCCGCCGCGCTGACCCTGCTTGGCCAAGCCCGCCCGCGCCATCATCAGGCCGGTGAGCGTGTGAGTGAGATTATCCATTTCACGCGGCGCCCGCGGCGACGCAATCTCGTCCCGTCCGCGCCGGCGGCATCATGAGAGTGAGAGCCGCGGGCGCGATCTCCACTCGCGCCTGCATGCGACCCGCGTATTCGCCGTCGATCTGCACGTGGGCTTCGGAAAGCATCGTGGCGCGCAAAGCGCGAAGAGTCCGCACACCGGGCATCTTCTGCACCTGACGGAGGCCTGCGCCCAACAGGTAACAAACGTAGCGCAACGGATGAGTGCCCTCAAACAGTACGATTTCGAAATCGTCGCGATCTAGCGATGCGCCGCGCGCGATCTCAAGATCGCCTCCGTAGTTGCGGACGCGGCTTACCAGCGCGAACCCACACTGATGGAGGAATCCGTTCACGCGAATCTCCACCGGCTCCAGCCGCGAGGGGAGCTGCGTTAGCCCTGCCGCCCAATACGCGAGCTTCCCGGCCCGGTCTTTCAAGGCAGGGTCCACGCGAGTCACGATCTTCGCGTCCAGGCCGATGCCCGCCATGCTCACGAAATAGCGCTGCTCCTTGCCGGCCGTGAGCCGGCCGAGGGCAATTCGCCTCGCTTCATAGCAAGGCAGCCGCGCGAGCGCCCCGCCCATCCGCGATCCCAATCCCAGTTCGACCGCCAATACATTGGCGGTTCCGGCGGGAAGCACGGCAAGCGGGATGTCCGAGCCCGCCAGGCCATTGGCAGCCTCATTGACGGTGCCATCGCCGCCTAGCACCAGCACCAAGTCCGCTCCCAGCGCTACAGCTTCCCGGGCCAAGGCAGTAGCATGTCCAGCCGCGTCTGTGGGAAGGATGCGAGGCGCCGCGCAACCCGCCGTGGCCAACACGGCGGTGGTAGCTTGAAGGAGGCGCTCCCTGTTTCTCCGGATCTTGCCAGCGTAGGGATTATAAATAAGAACCGGCTGACGATACTTTTTGATGCCCCTATCATAGCGCGTGACCTCCCTCTCCCAGAAAGTCGAAAAGCTTCGCGACGAGCTTCGCCGGCACGAGTATCTGTACTACGTGCTGGACGCTCCCGAGATCTCCGACGCCGAATTCGACGCCAAGATGCGCGATCTCAAGCGCCTGGAAGAGCTGCACCCGGAGTTGGTCACGCCCGATTCCCCTACCCAGCGCGTCGGAGGCAAGCCGCGGGAAGGCTTCGTCCGCGCGCCTCACTCCAGCCCCATGCTGAGCCTGGATAACGCCATGGGCGAGGGTGAGCTGCGCGATTTTGACCGCCGCGTGCAAGGGTTGCTCAAAGGCGAGAAATTCCGTTACGTCGCGGAGCTGAAGCTGGACGGCCTCTCGATGGCGGTGCACTATCAACACGGTACGCTCGCGCGCGCGCTGACGCGTGGAGACGGCGTGGTGGGCGAAGACGTCACCGAAAACGCGCGCACCATCCGCTCCATTCCCTTGCACACGTTGAAGCGCTCCGGCAATTTCGAGGTTCGCGGAGAAGTAGTGCTCACAACCAAGGCGTTTGAAAAGCTCAACACGGAATGCGCCGCCGCCGGTCTGCGCACCTTCGCCAATCCGCGCAACGCCGCGGCCGGGTCGCTGCGCGTGCTCGATCCGTCCATTACCGCGTCGCGCCAGCTCGACTACTTCACTTATTTCCTGATCGAAAACGGCGATCCCGTCCGCGCCACGCAATGGGAAGCTCTGGAGACGCTGAAGGAGATGGGCTTTAAGGTGAGTCTCAACCGCAAGCTGTGCGCGGATATTGAGGAATTGCTCGCCTTCTGCAATCACTGGGAGGAGCGGCGCGAATCGCTGCCGTTCGAAATCGACGGCGTGGTGGCGAAGGTGGATTCGGTAGAGCAGCAAAACCGCTTGGGCTGGACGGCGAAGGCGCCCCGCTGGGCCATCGCATACAAGTTCGCGGCGCGTCAGGCCGAGACGGTGGTGGAGGATATCACGGTAAACGTGGGCCGCACTGGCGTGCTAACGCCGACCGCGGTGCTGAAGCCGGTGAACGTCGGCGGGGTGACGGTTTCACGCGCGACGCTACATAACGAAGATGAGATCGAGCGCCTGGGCGTCCAATCCGGCGACACGGTGCTTTTAGAGCGCGCCGGCGACGTGATTCCGCACGTCGTGCGCGTGGTGAAGCAAGGCGAGCATCGGCGCAAATTCCACATGCCCAGGCACTGCCCGATCTGCGGCGGCGAGGTGGTGCGCGTGGAGGGAGAGGCGGCCAGCCGCTGCATCAACACGAATTGTCCCGCGCGTCTCAAGGAATCGGTTCTTCATTTCGCCGCGCGAGGCGTGATGGATATCGACGGGTTGGGCGACGCGCTGGTGAATCAGCTTGTGGATCAAGGCTTGGTCCGCAGCGTCGCGGACTTGTACCGCTTGACGGCGGAGCAGCTTATGGAGCTGGAGCGGATGGGCAAGAAGTCGGCGGAGAAGCTGATCGCCAATATCAACGCCTCGCGGCGTCAGCCGTTGCCGCGGATACTCAATGCCTTGGGAATCCCCTTTGTGGGCGAGCGCACCGCGCAATTCCTGGCTGAGGCCTTCGGCGATTTCGATAAAATCGCGGCCGCGAGCGAAGAGGAATTGCAGAAGGCTGAAGAAGTCGGCCCCAAAGTGGCTCGAAGCATCAAGCGCTTCTTCCACGAACAGCGCAACCGCGATCTTGTGGAACGGCTTCGGAGCGAGGATCTGCCATTTCATTATCAGGCGGCGCGCAAGCACACAGGGGCGCTGGCCGGGTTGACTTTCGTTCTCACGGGCACATTGCCGTCGCTAACGCGGGAGGAGGCCAAGGAGCGCATCGAAAAGGCCGGCGGAAAGGTCGCGGGTTCGGTCAGCCGCAAGACCAGTTATGTGGTGGCCGGGGAAGAGGCTGGCTCTAAATTGAACAAAGCAAAGGAACTGGGGATCGAAGTTTTAGACGAGCGCGGTCTGGTCGCTATGATGAAAGAGGACCGCTGACCAGCCTGCTATTGGAGGGCGGTTTTAGCCCCACTGGTCGACTAGCCCATGCGTAGCTTTTACAATTTGCTGGCCTCCTGGGGGCCTCTGGGCATTCTCGGATTCGCCGCAGCGGAATCAGTAGGGATTCCCAATCCCGGCGGGACCGATCTGCTCCTAGTGGCGATGACGGCGGCTCGGCCTTCGCAAGCGCTGCTCTGCGCCCTCATGGCCGTGATCGGATCGCTCGTGGGCACCGCCGTTTTCTTCGAAATGATGCGCCGGGGCGGCGAGGCTTTGCTCGCGCGGCGCGCGGCAGGCGGGCGCGGCCAAAAGCTCTCCGGCTGGTTCAAGCGCTACGGAATTGGAACGGTGTTCATTACCGGGCTGCTTCCTATCCCTGGTCTGCCGTTCAAGTTCTTTGCGGCCTGTGCCGGAGCGTTGGGAGAAAGCCGGGCGCGCTTCCTGCTGGTGCTGCTCGCGGCACGGATTCCGCGTTATTTCGCGCTAGCTTATTTAGGCGCGAGCCTCGGCGATAAGAGCTGGCCTTGGGTCAAGAGCCACACCTGGCAGATGGCGGCGTTTGCCGCGGTCCTGGCCGCGGTGCTCTACCTGCTCATGCGCGCCCTGGAAGCTCGCGTACAACGGCGCGCCGCGCCTGTGGCCTTCGCGGAGGAAACGCCCTATCGCGTGGCGGAGTAGAGGCCAACCTGCGACGGCAAACCTCGAACCGGCAATCTCTTCCCATTCCGCGCTGTCCGCCCTCAGCCGGCGGCGGCAGTCATGTCACAGTCCGAAGCCCTGTCCCGTCTCATCGTTGGAGACAGGAGAAACGACATGATCAAATGGATGCTTCAGAGAGCGATTGACAAGTTCGAGCGGGATTGGAAATACGACGCCAGTTACATGCGCGACATGATCGACGCGAGTCCACGCGCCGCGTGGTTGTTTTCCCGGGCTGCCGCGCTCGGAAAGTTTCGGCGCGACATCCCCCTCGATCCGTGGTTTGCCGCCGGCATTACCGCCGTGCGCCACGAGGACTGCGGCCCATGTACGCAGTTGGGCGTCGCGATGGCGGAGCGCGCTGGCGTCAGTCCCACGGTTCTGCGCGCAGTGCTCGCCGACGATCCGGATGCCATGCCGCCGGATGTGGCGCTGGCGTGGAAATTCACGCGCGCCACGCTCGCGCACGATGCCGCAGCCGATGAGTATCGCGAGGCGATCGTGAAGCGCTGGGGGCGGCTCGCCCTTGTCAGTTTGGCTTTCGCCATCACCGCGTCGCGAATCTATCCAACGGTCAAGTACGCCCTTGGCCACGGCCAAGCCTGCATGCGCGTCGTCGTTGCCGGCACGCCCGTGCTGTTGGATCACGGCCGCGTTCCGGCGCCGGCGGATGTGGCGCTGCGTACGCGATGAGCTCAGCCAGCGCGATGTCGAATCCGGCCGCAAGCTTCGAGCCGAACCGCCGGCGCCTCCTCG
Source organism: Bryobacteraceae bacterium (assembly GCA_035631295.1). Taxonomy (GTDB): domain Bacteria; phylum Acidobacteriota; class Terriglobia; order Bryobacterales; family Bryobacteraceae; genus Palsa-187. The sequence goes on from DASQJB010000253.1 coordinate 9,914, forward strand.
GTCTTGCCTACCGCATGCTTGGGTCGATCGCTGATGCCGAGGACGCGGTGCAAGAGACGTACTTGCGCTGGCACGCAGCGGACCGCGACAAGGTATTGGACCCGAGAGCGTTTCTCATGACCACGACGGCGCGGATTTGTCTCGATATGCTGACCTCGGCGCGCGCGCGGCGCGAAGAGTACGTCGGTCCCTGGCTACCGGAGCCGATTGTCGACACGGCAGCGCTCGCGCCGGACAGCCGCACGGAGGTGGCCGAGGATTTGTCCATAGCGCTGCTCCTGACGCTGGACCGGCTTTCGCCGCTGGAGCGGGCTGCCTTCCTGCTGCACGACGTGTTCGATTTCTCGTTCAGCGAAGTGGCCACGACCCTGGAGCGAAGCGAAGCTGCATGCCGGAAGCTTGCCGCTCGCGCACGCGCGCACGTGCGAGCAACACGTCCGCGCGGCGCCACCGGGCCGCCGGCGCATTCGGGAGAGATCGATGCAAAGCATGAGCAGCTCATATCCGCGTTCGTGGCGGCAACGCGCTCGGGCGATCTCCATGGGCTGACGCAGTTGCTTGCGAGCGATGTGCGCGTCGTGACAGATGGAGGCGGCAAAGTGGCGGCGGCGCTGAACGTGCTCGACGGCGCCGATCGCGCGGCGCGGTTTTTGGTCGGCGCCGCGCGCAAAGGGTGGCGCGAGGATTTTGTGTTGCGCTTTGCGACCATTAATGGCCTGCCCGGTGTCATTGTGGAGGCGCCCGAGGGACCGGTCCAGACAGCAGCGTTCGAGATTGAGGGCGGCGTTATTCGGGCGCTGTTTGTGGTGCGCAATCCGGACAAGTTGCGGCATTTACACACGCCCGGAGCAGACTAACTCAAAAGGCGCGGGTCCTAGATTGGCGCCGAGATGGTCATGAATCAGGCGATGCGTACGGTCTTCGAGGTGGCAGCGAGGGCTTCCACGTCTTGCCGATGCCTGGAATCGCCGGGTGATGGTGGACGACGTAGTCAGCCATGCGTTCAGCCACGGTTTCCATCCCCAGCATGTCGAGCGACTTGCCGCTTACTGGGCCTGGGGCGCGGGACCGAAGACAGCCGTCTGGGCGGGACTGGCCGTTTGGATCGTGGGAGCTGTACCTCCAACGCCGGGTTCATGTGGATGCTCGGCCTCTTCCGGAGCGGATCCTACCGTTATGACTACCGCAGGCGGGATCGTCGAAGCAGTCGTCGCGGCCCTGGCAGGAGCGGCCTTGTACCAAGAGGGCGCGCGCAGGCCATGAGCTCCGCCCCGGCGCACGCCGGCAGCTAGAACTGCAACCGCCCGACTATCGTTCCACTGCGCGCGCCGGTTGTTCCTCCCGTCGGCACAACGGTTCCGAATCCGCTCGTGTAGAGACCGGTAATCGGCGAAATGATGGGCGGCGCCTGGAAGCCTGTCGTTGCGCCTGTCGTGGGTTGCGGCAGGCGCACGCGATTGAAGACGTTGGTGAACTCCGCTCGAACGTTCAGCGAGACTCTCTCGGTAAAGCGGAATGTCCGGCTGAAATTCGCGTTCTCGACCGGATAACGAAACCCGCGGTAGTTGCGAATGGTGCTCATATTCGCGGCCCACTGGCCGTCAGGAACGTTGGACCACGCCTGGGGATTAAGAACGATGGTCTTCGTGGGATCGAAACAGTGGCAGTTGATATCGAGCGGATCTGTGTGATGTTTACCGCTCAGGTCGTACCAATCCGTGGACCAAAGCGGTTGACCCGGTACGCGTTGCGCGGGTCCCGGCCCGCGGCCCAGCCACCGGCTAATAGGATTCGCTCCCGCGGAAGCAGGCAACGCGAGGATGGGCGCGCTTTGATACTGAAGATACCAGCCCATGCCCCAATCCCCGATCGCGTACTTGACGAATCGGTTGACCGAAGCACCGAACCTCGGAATCGTGTATTGCGCCGATAATCGGAATTGCTCTGGAAGGTCGTTCGCCGAGTAGTTCTTTCCCAGCCCACGATTGAAGATATCCGGCGAGCTCATCAGGTCCAGGTTCTTTGACCATGTGAAATTGGCGTTCAGCGACAGGCCGTGGGCGAAGCGCTGCGTGACCGTGGTTTGCAGGGAATCGTACCAAGTCTTGCCTAACGGAGCGGACGCCGGGCTGAGATTGCCGGAATACTGCGGGAACGGCAGCAAGGACTGCAAAACAGTTTGGTTTGCAGGAAAGCTGGAGTAAGGCAAGCCTACGCCTCGCGAAGCGAGCGTGGTCTTTTGCGCGTCGGTGAGCTGGCCAATTTGCGTGTTGAGCAACACCGCGTCGGCGGCGTTGCCCACAGTGAATCCATAACGATTGAGCAGTTGCTCGGACATCGAATTGACCGGCGTTAACGCAACCAAACCGCCGGCGGTCCACCACGCGCCTCGATTGGCCACATAGGACGCTTCCACCACCGTGTTCCGCGTGATTTCGCGCTGGATACCGAGACTCCATTGAAGCTGCCGGGCTGGGCGGCCGGCGTTGGGATCGAGATTCACGGGCCCGCTGCCCACGGTGTTGGGCAAGGGCAGGGCGCCAGGGCTGAAGTTCGGAAATGTGGGCCTGATGTTCGACGGGACGCCGTCTTGCAGATTAAAGAGCGCCTGATCGAAGCCGGGAATGCCGCCGGTCAGGTAGCTCAACGGTGTGCTGGCCGCGACACTCGTCACGTTGTAGATCATTCCGACGCCCCCTCGCAACACCGTGCGTGGAAAGACCTGGTACGCGACTCCGAGCCTCGGGCCCACGGCATACGGGTAGTTGTTCGCAAAGCGGCAGTGGCAAGTGGCCTCATAGATGACGCCACCGGGATGGCCGCCGGCTGTGGGATTTGCAACATTTGCTCCGAAGCTCGCGATGCGCCCATAAGTTTCCGTCGGATAGGTCCCGTAGTCCCAGCGCAGGCCGTAATCGACAGTCAACTTTCGCGTCACCTTCCAACTATCTTGCGCAAACAGCGCGTACTGCTGCTTGCCGAACCGGTAAACCGCGGGTACGCCGAGGCCGAACGTGGTCACTTGGCCCAGCAGGAAACTCGCGTACGCAAAACCGGGGCTGCCTTGCGACAGCGTCAGTCCTTCGAGCGAGGTCTGGCCGGTAGCCGAAGGCGCGAAGGTGAAGGAGCCGGCCGTGCTCCAGGGCGGCTGGGCGTCGCTCACTTGCGGATTGCCCTCGATGCGCCAGTCCGCGCCGAACTTGTACGTGTGACTTCCTTTGACCCAGGTCACGCTCATGTTCGCAGCCGGCTTTTCGACATATTGATGGGTCTGGAACAGCGGACCCATATTTGACATTCCGCCCGTGGCGGTGTTGGGAAGCCCTAGAGTGGCGCTAGAAATCAAAATCGTGGGGAAATTCCGGTTGATGGTTGCGCCTTTAAGCCCGATCGCCTGCTCCGCGTTGTAATTTGTGGTGGCCGTGTCGTCCCACAGCAGGTTCTTCTGATACCCGAGCCCGATGTGGCCCAGCAAAGTAGGCGTGATGGGATGGTCGTAGTTCACGCGAACCACGAAAGAATTGTCGAAGTTTCCAATTGCCGTGGTGATGGGGTTCGGAAAACCTTCCGGCGTCGCGGGCGATCCTACGATGGGATATTGATTGGCGGTAGTGGTGGAGGACCAATACCCCGACAGCCGCCCTTTGCCGATCAGCTGATCGATCTTGAGCGACGGGATTTCGGTTGTGCGGGCGCTCCGCTGCGGGGCATTGTAATTGTTGCCGATCTGATCCGTGGCATGCGGACCTGTCGGCAGCGGAATGAGATTTTGGATATTTACGGCTACTCTGTCAAATCGCGTGGGGCTGATCATGTTGCTGGAAAACGGATCGCGCACGAGCACGCTTTGTCCGTTGACCGGCACCGGCCTTTGCGAGAGGGGATCGAAGATCTGGCCGGACACGATCGTGCGGCCCAGAGGATCGACATAGTTAGCGCCTCCCACTTTCACCAACTGATTGCCCGATCCGGTAAGCACCTTGCTGAAATCGCCGGCCCGGTAATCCGGAATGGGAACAGTCACAGTAGTAGTAGAAACCACCTGTGTTTCGCGATATTGCTCGAAATTCCAAAAGAAAAAAGTTCTATTTTTTCCGTTATAAAGCTTGGGAATCCAAACGGGCCCGCCCAGGCTGCCTCCGTAGTCGTTGCGCCGCGCCCGGTTGCGCAGTCCGGTGTACGGCTGAGCAGCGTTATAGGCTTCATTGACGTTGTAGTCGTACAAGCTGCCGTGGAACTGGTTGGTCCCGGATTTCATAGTGGCGTTAAAGAGTCCCCCACCGACCTGTCCGAATTCGGCGGCGAAGTTGCTGGTTTGCACCGCGACCTCTTGAATAGCCTCCGCGCTAGGCTGGACCTCCATGGTAAAGACAGCGAGAGTGCCGTTGTTGCCCGATTCCATCCCCTCCACACGGTAAGAGGCGGTGTTGTTCTGAGCGCCATTCACATTGATGGAAGGCACTCCGCCGTTGATGGCGTATTGAATCCCAGGGACCAGCACCGATAAGGCCCAGGGATTTCGCACGCCCGCGGCGGACGCCGTCGTCTCTCCGATGCCCAGGATGGGAAGGTTATTGAGCTGGCCGACGGTGACGTTCGTCGCCAGCTCGCCGCTTTCCGTCTTGAGCAGCGATGCGCTTTCGACGACCGTGATGGAGTCCGCCGCGGAGCCGATCTCCAGATTCACATCGACGCGCAGAATCTGCGCGGCCGCCAGCGTCAGACCTTGGCGGTTGTATCTCTTGAATCCCTGCACATTGACGGACAGTTCATAGTTCCCGGCAGGCAACTGCGCCACCGTGTAATTGCCGGTTTCTGTCGAGGCGGCGGAGTAAACCTGCCCGGTCTCCACGTTCCGGGCCTCGATGCTTGCCGCCGCGACGACGGCGCCCGCCGGGTCGGAAACAGCGCCCGTGATCGTTCCTCGATCGGTTTGGCCAAATCCGGCGGACGCAAACCCCAAACCCGCCACGAATATTGCCAGTCGCATCGTTATCTCCTTTTGGATTGTCCGAATTTCTACTGGGGGTCAAGTGTATATCTGGCGCAATATCGGGTCAACCGGTCTTGCGATTCCGGTTCCATGGCGCTCTCCGCTGGAGTCTAAGACCTGAGGAGATAAGTGCGCGGATTTTGCGCCGATCGTCATGGGCCGCTCCCGCAGAGTCATACTTTTCTTGCCGCCCTACTCTGGGCCGATCTTTGGCGCGCCGCTCGGGCTTCTGAGCCTGGCCGGTTCCTTGCGGCAAGCCGGGTATGAGCCATGCATCATCGACGGCGCGCTTGATCGGAACTGGCGCGAGACCATCGCCCATGAAATTCAAGATTCCGCTTGCTTTGGCGTTTCGCTGCTCACCGGACCCATGATCCTCGATGCCATCGAAGTCAGCCGGATGGTGAAACGCCTTCATCCCGGCCTGCCCGTCGTATTCGGCGGCTGGCATCCCACGCTCGAAAGCACGCAGACGCTGCGCGAAGACTTTGTGGATGTCGTAGTCCGGCATCAGGGCGAGGCGACGCTGGTGGAGTTGTTATTGCGGCTGGAGGCGGGCCAAGGACTCGACTTTGTGGCGGGCTGCTGGTTCAAGCGAAACGGACGGATCGTCCGCAATCCGGACCGGCCCGCGATGTCGCTGGCCCAGCTTCCTTCGCCTGCCTACGATCTGATCGACTTCGACGCTTATGAGCGCGCCACCGGCGAACGCAAGTTGCCGTATGCGGCGAGCATCGGGTGTCCTTACGCGTGCAATTACTGCACCGACATGGTGTACTACAATCGGCGCTTTGACCCCTACGAGACCGAGCGCGTCGTCGGTGAGATGACCACGCTCGCAGCCCGCTATCGCCTTACTGAAATTGCGCTGGTCGATTCCAATTTTCTGGTGGATGTTCCACGCGCAGTCGCAATCGCCGGCGGCATTCGGGATTCGCAAGTCCACTTCAAGTGGAGCTTTCAAGCCTCCACCAATCTTCTGTGCCGAATGAGCGCTGACGAGGTGAAACTCCTCGCCGAAAGCGGCGTTCACCACATCGGCTTCGGTACGGAATCCGCTTCGCCGGAAGTGCTCCGCCATATGAACAAGGCTCACCAGAACATCCCGGACATGTACGAGACCGCAGCGAAGTGCGCGCAAGCTGGCATTCGCGTCACCTTTAATCTCATCTTTGGCTTTCCGGGCGAGGAAGAACGGCATCGGCGCGAGACTCTCCGCGTGGTGGGCGATATTGCCCGCGAGTTTGGCAATGTCAGCTTCTCCCCGAATCTTTTCACTCCGTACCCCGGAATTCCGATTTGGCCCGAACTGGAGCAGCGGGGTTTGCGGCAGCCGGACTCGCTCGCCGATTGGGCGCGGGTCGACCTAGGCGCGAACAACCTGCCGTGGCTGGGCGGCCGGTCGCTTCAAACGCTCGAAAGAAGCATTCGGTACGTTCTCTTGCATTCGCGGCTGAATCGCGCGCGGCGGAAATCGCAATCCCGGCTGTTGCGCACGCTAGTGCATCTGGCGGAGGCGCCGGTCGTGTGGCGGCTCAAACAGTCCTTGTTTGCATTGCCGTGGGAACTGGCTCTGGCCAGGGCGACAATCGTTCGGCGGTCGCTCTTGAACGGCCGCCCGCTCAGCCGCGTTCTCGCGCGTTACATTCCAAAAACGTCAGCGGGCTGAAGCTCGAAGTCGAGTTCGGGAACCTCGAACGACTGAACCTCCCGCGGGCCGCGGTCATAGACGCACATCCAGCGGTTCTTGGGGCAAACAAGCCAAATGTGCGTCACACCCCATGCGTGGTATTCCCCAAGCTTCTCTAAAACATCGGGCATTCGGTCATCGGCCGAAAGGATCTCGATCGCGACAAGCGGTGGAGTATCCGGAACTTCCAGAGGCTCCGCGCCGAGGAAAACGGCCACGTCGGGGACCATAGCTACAACCCCATCTTCTCAAGCTTACGATAGAGCGTCTTGCGCTCAATGCCCAAAATCTTCGCCGCGCGGCTCTTGTTGCCGTTGGTGGCGGCCAGCACCCGGCGGATCTGCTCGGCCTCGGTATCCGCCAGCGTTTCGCTCGCGCTTTCGCGCGAATCCATCTGCTCGATAGCCTGACGAACCGCCTGCGCGTCGATGCGTCCGTCGGGCGCCAGGATCGCGAGCCTTTCGATCATGTGCTGCAACTGCCGGATGTTGCCCGGCCAACTGTATTCCTCCAACGCCTTCAAACCGGAATCGATCAGGCGCGTGTGCAGCCCGTAGCGCCCGCTATAGCGCTTCAGGAAGTACTGCACCAACAAGGGAATGTCCGCGGCGCGCTCACATAGAGGGGGAACCGTCAAGCGGACCACGTTCAGGCGGTACCACAGGTCCTCCCGGAATTTGCCGTCGTCCACCATCTTCTGCACGTCGCGGTTGGTGGCTGCGATCACCCTCACGTCTACCTTCTTGACGCGCGGAGAGCCCAATGGGCGGATCTCGCGCTCCTGCAGAAAGCGCAGCAGCTTCAATTGAAATCCTAGATCGATGTCGCCGATTTCGTCCAGAAACACGGTGCCGCCATTGGCCGCTTCGAAGACTCCCATGCGGTCGCGGTCCGCGCCGGTATAGGCTCCTTTGAGCGCGCCGAACAGCTCGCTTTCCAGCAGCGAAGGCGCTATGGAGCCGCAGTCCACAGGAACGAACGCCTGCTGTGCGCGGCGGCTGTTCTTATGGATCATTCGGGCAATGAGCTCCTTGCCGGTTCCGGTTTCGCCCTCGATCAGCACATTCGCCTCGGTGGGCGCGACCCGAGAAATGGTTTTGTAGATCTCCACCATTCCCTTGGAGCTGCCGATCATCTCCGTCTCCGGCAAATCGTCGATCGGTTCGGCCTCGTCTTCGCCCGAAGCGCTCTGCAATTTCTCGGCGCGCTTGATCGTTTCGATCATTTGCGCCATTTCAAAGGGCTTGGCGAGATACTCGAACGCGCCGCCTTCCGTGGCGGCCATCACCGTTTCCATGCTGCCGCGGCCTGTCATGAGAATAACCGCGCAGCCCGGATTTTTACGGCGCGCGCTCCGCAATATATCGATGCCGGTGCGCTCATCCAAATAAATATCGGAAATTACGATTGGATACGACTGTTTTTCCAGGCTCGCCAGCGCCTCGCGCGTCGAAGCGACGGCCTCCACCGAGTAGCCTTCCAGCTCCAGGCAGGTGACCATGGTGGTCCG
>DASQJB010000254.1:0-7744 GCA_035631295.1 Bryobacteraceae bacterium
CACGCTGGTGGTGGACGTGGCTGGGATGAACGGCAAGACCTGGCTCGACGGCCGGGGCCATTTCACCACCGAACAGACGCACATCGTGGAGCGGTACACATTGAACGGTGACACCATCTCCTACCAGGCCACAGTCAACGACCCGACTACGATGACCAAGCCGTGGATGCAACGCTACAACCTGACCCGGCTAAAGGAAGGCGAGCGGCCCCTGGAGTACGAGTGCATCGAGAACAACCAGGACGTTCCCCACATGCAATCCCGCGCGCCAGGCGGCCGCGGAAGATGATCTAGCACGCGCCGCAGGTTACTTTTTGGAGGGTGGCATCTCGTAAAGATAAATAAGATGCTTGCCGGCCTCTTCTTCGACCTTTGACGGCTTCCATCCGGGAACGGCGTAGTCGTGGGAGACCACGCGAGATCCGGGCTTCAAAAGCTTTTCCATGCGCGGCCGCAGTTCGGCGTTTAAGGAAGTCGCGAGATAGATCGTGACCACGTCGGCGCCGGTGAAGTCGGCTTTAAGCAGGTCGCCTTGAATCACGCGGGCCTCCGTGGCGACGCCTTCCTTGCGGATTCTGTCGGTTGCTTGCGCCGCCAGCTTCGGAGAGATTTCGACGCCCACCGCCTTTGCCTTATAGTTCTTCACGGCCGCGATCAGAATACGTCCGTCTCCGCAACCCAGGTCGTATACTGTCTCGCCAGGCCGGATATTCGCCAATTCGAGCATGCGATCCACGATCTTGGCCGGCGAGGAAACGTAGGGCGCGAGCTTGTTGCTATAAACAGGATCCTGCCCGAATGCCGGAAGCGTGACCGTTGCTAGGAGAGGCGCTAGAATCGGCGCGATCAAGGCGCCCCGCCTACTGAAAACGCCCATACTGGAAATCCTTGGGGACCTACTGGCCCGAACCTGAAGTACTACTCCGCCCATGCTTAAATTTTACAATACGCGACACCATTTCAGTAACCGAAAACCAAAGGTCGCGGGGACGGCTTATGGTGTATTCGGTCCCTTTGAAGAGTTTCACCGCGTGGCCGATCGAATCCCTCCAGGGCGTGGCTTGCGGGTTCAGAGCGTAGTTGACGTAAAAGACAGGAAAATCCAGGTCGGAGGCAAAGGGTTTCAACTGCTCCTCGGGAACCGACTCGTCTAGCATGATCTTGGGCCCGGCGAAGATGAGGGCGTCCGGATGATCGCCCGACATCTCCTGCTTGATGAGCCCGGCCAAAAACTCCACTTCGCTATGCTTTTGTCCCAGCTTCTGAAAATCTACCGTGCCGAGCTTGATTCTTTGAACGGCGTCGCCCAAAGCCGGGAAATCGATTCTATCGGCACTCGACTGCCTGTATAGCACCCGCTGCTCCTGAATGTTGTAGGCAACCAGCGAGAACTTTCCGAACTGCGGCTCGCGCGAGATCTGGCGCAGCATGGTGACCAGCGCCGTCGTGTCGGACGGCCTGAGAGCGGGAGAGTCCGCGTTTTGAGGAGCGAAGTTCACAAGAACTTTAATATTCAGCGATTGCGGAGCCGGCGTCCGCTCCACCGGCGGCTCCTCGGTGAACTGTTCCGCGTCCGAGCTTTCCACCGTACCCGCCGGCAAAGCCAGTTGAATTTGGCGATCCTTGGACGGCAGGGCCGCTTCGGAATCCCAATAGAATGAGCAGACGCGTTCCGCGCGGTCGCGCATCAGCCAGTCTACGTGATAATTCCCCTCCCCCAAGTCGAGCGAGCCGGAGAGCGCGGCGTCCCCTTTGGCGTCATCGTCGAGCAGCGGCACGTGAACGCGCTGGACAAAAAATCGCGGCTCGTCCTTGTGACTGGCGGCCGCCACGCGGAAAAGGATCGTGAGTTGGTTCTCGCTCCCGGCCAGGTCGGCCATCGGAACATTAACGTCATAGCGCACATGGAACCGAAGGTCGAATCCGAGTTCGGGCTTGCTCGGAGTTACCGTGCACGGCAAATCCTTCCGGACCTCCTGAGCTTCCAGCACCGCCAGATCCGAGTTATTGATGCGGACGGCGGTTCCATTGCGCGTCATCGGAGCCTGGCCGAATAAGCTGAGGGCGGACCCAAAGACCACGAGCCCAATCGCCGCGGATGCCCCACGTCTCCCCAGAAATTCGCGGCACAAGGGAGCCTGCCCTCGCCGTCCGCCAACGCGGTTCCTTCTTGCTCTGAGGGCCGCGGGCGGCCCTGTGCGTCTTGTGTTGTCCCATCTAACGCCGTTGTCTTGATCGGGCACTGCCTTCCTCCGGCCGTCGAACCGACGGAAAAGAGCGTATTCAGTATTATGGGAGCAATTTTAGAATTGTTCAAGACCCCGTTAAGCGCGCTGCGCGCTTTCTTGTCGCGGGGTTCTAAAACGAAACCCCGAACCTTGGATTAAGCGCTCGGGGCATACGTTTCGAGTTGAGATGACAGGCTGCTCAGCAGGACGCCTTATCTGCGGCCATGACCACCACCGCCGCCACGTCCGCCGCCGTGCCCGCCTCCGCCTCCAAAGTGGCCGCCAAACGCGTGTCCACCTCCGCCCCCAAAGTGTCCGCCGCCAGCCGGAGCGCCTCCAAAGGCATGTCCGCCGCCTCCAAACCCTCGGTTGGCGAAGTGAGGCGCGGAGTGAGCTTGCCGCGGAGCGAACGCCTGTGGAGCGACCGCATGTGGCGCAGCGCCTGGTCCCAACCCGCGGTTCGCAGCTGCTGGGCCAGCGGAATGGCCGCCTCTAAAGCCCGGTGCGGCATGACCCGCGAAGCCACGATAGCCCTGCGCCCCTCCGTGGAAGGCGGGCCCTCCCGCTCGCATGCCTGCAGCTCCGTGGTAAGCAGGTCCATGGGCGCCAGATCCACGATAAGCGGGTCCCGCATGGCCGGGGCCCATACTGCGCCATCCGCCGGTCGCGCCCGATCGGAATGCGTTGGCACGAGCCGCATTCATGCCCGGACCGCGGAATCGGCCAGCGGGACCGGGGGCAAAGCGTCCGCCAAAGTGGCCAGCCACCTGCCGATTGGCATATGGCACGCCCACCCTATGGTTAGGGTCATGCGCCCAAGCTAGCTGGCCGCCGAAAGCGCCTCTCACTCCATAACCGCGAAAGGCAAATCCGTGATTGTGGAAGAATGGGGCGTTCACGAACACTCCGCCGCCGAACCAGTTAAAGCCCCAACCCCAGCCGACCCACCCGGGCCAGCCGACAAAAAACCCGCTGAGGAAATAAGGCGGACCGAAGCCGAATCCAAAACCGATCGCCGGATACCACAAACTCCCGTAGACCGGCCATGCCGGAGGCCCCCACACGTAATACGGGCTATAGATAGGCACATACATTACGTCCGGGTTCGCGGGCTGGATTATGACTGCGCTCTGGCCGCCTTGCGTTTGCGTGGTCACCACTTGCTGAGGCGTGCTGGCCAGCTTCCCACTAGCCTGCGCCCGCACGCGCATTCGCTGAATGGCAGCCATAACGTCCGCTTGCTGCGCCAGAAAGGCGTTGCCCAAATCGGTAGTCCACGAGATGTCGTTATTCAGGAGTCTAAGTGCAGTGGGGAACGCGGCCAACGCTTGGACGCTCGGGTCCCAGTTCTGCCGCTTCGCCGCATCCATTAACTGCTGCCCGTGCAGATTCTCGTTTTGTTGCAGCCACTGCTCGGCTTCGACTACTTCCAGTGGATAGGTCGATGCAGCCAACACTTGGCTCAGCAATGGATCTGGATATAAAGCGACAGGCGCTACCAAGGTGTCTAACTGATCCGCAGTCAGAAGCTGGGGAGGAGCCTGCGCCGGGGCCGGCGTCGATCCTGTCGCTTGGGCCAGAACTGTTGGAATCCCGAACGAGATCAAGAGCAGCGAACACAGGATCGCACCCGCCTTTTGAAAGATACTACGGCGTCCCATAAAAATTCTTCCTGATTGTTAGACGCGGGGGCGAAAAAGCGCGTCTCACCTTTGCCGCAACAGGCGCTATGCTAACAACTTGGCATCCTCTCGCATTGACACCTTGAAGCAACTCCTGGAGCAAAACCCCTCCAGCGCCTTCGCCCGCTACGGCCTGGCTATGGAATACGCAAATTCGGGCGCGCTCGAAGAAGCGGTAAATGAATTTAAGGAGATCCTCGCGGCCGACCCGGCCTATTCCGCTGCTTACTTCCACGGCGGGCAGACGCTGGAAAAGCTGGGTCGTCTGGAAGAAGCGCGTGACTTCTATCGCCGCGGCGCCGCGGTTACTCGCGACCCCCATGCCCGCTCGGAGTTGCAAGCCGCGCTGGATATACTAGGGGACTAGAGGCTCGTGGCTCTGAAGACCCAGACGGCGGTATGGTTGTTATTCGCCGCCCTTCCGGCAATGGCGCAATCGCGCCGCGGCGCACCGGCCGGCCCTCCTGGGCAGTTAGACGCCAATCCTACACTTTTCGCCGTGCTTGCCGCGGCCAACGCCGCCGGCTACGACGCCGAAATCGATTCGCCCACCAACAGCCCCGTCCGCAAGACGGTGCGGGACTTCATTGCAAAGCAGAACCCGCAAACTCTTCCCGCCCTTCAGCGTTTTCTGCGCGACGCCCGCCCGAAAGATCCAGTGGCGGAGCTGAGCCAGTACATCTCTTTCGCATTGTTCTCGAAGGGTCCGCCGGACTTCAGGCCTCTGCGCTCGGATCTGGGCTGGCCTCCCGACGCAAGCCGCCTGGCTGAGCTGCCTCCGCTGCTCGCCGCGTTTTACCAGGAAGCGCACCTCGACGAATTGTGGCGGCAAGTGCAGCCGCAATATGAAGACGCGTTAGGCCAATACACCGCGCCGGTTTCGCGCGCCGTCCTCGAAGTGAATGCGTATCTGCGCAACCCGAGCAGCGGCTATTTGGGCAGCCGTTTCCAGGTTTATGTGGAATTATTGGGCGCGCCCAATCAGGTGCAGACTCGCAACTATATCGACGACTCCTACGTGGTGGTGACGCCGGCCGTCGAGCTGCCCATCGAAGATATCCGCCACGCCTATCTGCATTACCTGGCTGATCCGCTGGGCATCAAGTTTTCCGGGGATTTGAAGAAGAAAGCGGCGCTGGGCGATTACGGCCTCGGCTCAGGGCTGCTTGCGGACGAATACAAGAAAGACTTCGTCCGGCTTGCCACGGAATGCTTCATCAAAGCAGTGGAGAGCCGCATTTCTCGCAAACCGGCGCTGGTGGATCAAGCTTTGCGCGAAGGCTACGTGCTCACGCCCGCATTCGCCGAGCTGCTGGCGGATTACGAAAAGCAGGACCAAGCCATGCGCTTGTATTTTCCGGACATGGTGGCGCTGATCGATTTGAAGCGCGAGGAAAAGCGCCTGGATCATATCGATTTCGCGACGGCCACGACGGTTCGCACCGTGCATCCGCCGGCCCCGGTGGCGCCCCCGAAACCCGTGCTGACCGGCGCGGCGAAGACCTTGGCCGATGCCGAGCAAGCCTATCTGGACCGCGATCTGCAGCGCGCCAAGACCGCGTATCTCCGCGTCTTGAATGAAACCGACGAGAATCCGATGCACGCAAAGGCGTATTATGGTTTAGCGCGCATTGCCGTACTGGAGCGCGATCCGGAAACCGGCGACCGCCTGTTCCGGAAAGTGCTCGAGCTCGATCCCGATCCTTCCACGAAATCGTGGAGCCTGCTCTATCTGGGCCGGCTTGCCGATTCGCAGAAGGACCGCGAGGGCGCAACAGAGTTTTACAAGCAGGCGCTGGCTGTACCGGGTCTGCCGGATACGGTTCGCGAGGCGGCTCAGAAGGGCCTTGAAGGACCGTTTACAAATAAGCAATAGTTCGAGAGGAGTCGACAATGATCAAGTTCTATCAACCGATGATTTTCGTTGCCGCCGCGTCGATGGCATTGGCCCAGCAACCGGCCCCGCCGCCGCAGAGCCAGGTGAAGGCTGCCAAGGGCGTGACCAAACAGGAAGCCGACGCGTTCAACGCGATCCTGAAGGCGCAGACGCCCGACGAAAAGATGAAGGCTGCCGACGAGTTCGTGGTCAAATTCGCTGACTCGCCGTTCAAAGGCATCGCTTTGTACGACGCCGCCGAAGCGGCCGACCAGAAGGGCGATTACCAGAAGGCGATCATCTACGGCGACGAATCTCTGCAAGCCGATCCCACCAATTTCGACGCTAAGCTCCTGGTGGCGGGCGAAATCGCTCAGCATACCCGCGAAAACGATCTCGATAAGGACGACAAGCTTGCCAAGGCGGAGAAGTACACCAAGGAGGCTCTCGACGCCATTCCTGCGGCCGCCAAGCCGCAGCCTCAGATCAAAGACGATCAGTGGGAAGGCTATAAGAAATATGCGACGGCCCGTGCGCACGTCGATCTCGGATTGATCGCAATGGCCCAAAAAAAAGCCACCGTGGGGGCTCAGGAATTCAAGACGGCCGTGGACATGATGAACCCGCCGGATCAGATCGCTATGGCGCGCCTGGCCAACGCGTATAACGAGGCGAAACAATACGACGAGGCTCTGGCGGTGGCGAATAAGCTTTTGGCCATGTCCGATCTGAACCCCGCTGTAAAGAATTTCGCGCAGAACGAAAAGACCAAGGCGGAGAAGGGCAAAACCGCTAAGTAGAACCTTTTATCCCCGCAGGAGGCGCCGGGGATCGCATTTGTTGTGGAAGAGAAACTAGGCTACGTCTTCCGCGATCGCTCGCTGTTGGAACGGGCCTTAACACACAAGTCGCACGTACACGAACGGTCGCACGAGCGCTCGTTCGTCCTCGCCGGCGACGAGCTGGCGGCGGAACGGAACGGCCGGCTCATTCCCCAAGACAACGAGCAGCTTGAGTTTCTGGGCGACGCCGTTCTCGGGTTTGTCGTCAGCGATTGCCTTGTCCGTCGATTTCCCGACTTCCCGGAGGGCCGCCTTTCCAAACTCAAAGCTCATCTGGTGAGCGCAACCCGCCTCTACGAGGTGGCGCAGGAACTCGGGTTGGGAGAGTTTTTGTTTTTGGGGCGCGGCGAGGAGTTGAGCGGAGGACGCGCCAAGCGGGCTCTGCTTTCCGACGCCGTGGAAGCGCTGATCGCGGCGCTCTATTTGGATGGCGGGCTGGATGCAGTGCAGAACTTCATTGAGACTCGCGTAATCGGAAGCTGGCTCTCCACCGGACCAGACCAGGAAGCGGCTGTCACGGATTTCAAAAGCGCCCTTCAAGAGATGGCGCAAGCGCTCAAGCTCCCCGCCCCGCGTTACTCCGTGGTGTCCGAATCCGGCCCCGAACATCTGAAGGTCTTCACCGTGGAAGTACGCTTGGGGAAGGAGTGGGCGAGCCAGGCGAGCGGTTACTCGAAAAAAAGCGCCGGGCAGAAAGCCGCCCAACAAGTCTTGCAGCAATTGATGGCTGGCAAGGAGGCGCAAGGGGCAGTGGAGTAGATTCGGTTCGCATGACTTCTCGCAAAGGTACAAAGCAGCGGAGCCGCAACCAATGCGGTGGGGCAGGCACTCGTGCCTGCCGCCTCGACACTCAGGTCGAGGCCTGGCTCTGGCGAAGACTCCGGCAGGCGTCGAGACGAGTCTCGACAGGGCGCGCAGGAGTGTGTGCGCCACGAAATCGTCGCGGCCTGGTAGTACGACGCTACATTTGATGGAAGCCGCGTCCCGGCATCTGGAGGATCTTGGCGCCGAGGCCATGCTTCTTAAGCCGGTAAGAAAAGGCTCTCCGGCTCATGCTCAGGAAATGCGCCGCTCGCGTCTGGTTCCCTCCAAACTTCTGGAGGGCCTGGAGAATGA
>DASQJB010000255.1:0-8951 GCA_035631295.1 Bryobacteraceae bacterium
ACGGGATCGTTGCTGGTGCCGGATATCACCCGGCCCGGAACGAATCGTGGATTACATGGAGCAACGAAAACGGGAACGGGCTGGCCATCGCTACATCAATCTGGAGTTAATGGTCCTTTCGCGGGCCGTGGGGCAAAAGTGGTCTGTGCTTTGGCCCACAGTGGCGAAGCTGGGAGAGAACAAAGACGTTGGCAGAGCTCTAGAACCTGAGGAGGAGAAGACCCTCATGGAGACCGCCGAGCGCAATCCTTCTCCGCTCTAGGCGTACCTGATGACTCTTACTTGGACCGAAATGCGGGACAGCGAAGGGCGTCTTTTGAAGTGGGGGCAAATCGACTTTGAAGCGGAGCAGGTCAGCGTGGGAAGCGAAAACGGAAAAAGGAACCCGCCGCGTAATTCCGATGAGCGGGCCCCTTCGCGGGGCGTTGGAACAGCACCTGGCCCGGTGTGTGCGTTGGTTCGGGCCCGTGGAGCCCAGTTGGTTTGTCTTCCCGTTCTCAAACCGGCGCAGACCGATCGACCCGAACCAGCCCGTCACTTCGTTGAAGAAGGCATGGGCCAGCGTATGCAAGGAAGCGGAAGCTAGCTGCCGCCTCCATGACCTGCCGCACTCGTTCTGCACGAAGCTGGGCGAGGCAGGCGTTCCCGGAAAGCACTATGCTGGATATGAGACCATGTTTGCGGCGATATTCCCACATCCGGGTTGGGCGCGACGTGAGGCGATCCGGGCCGTGGAAGCACGTTTCAGTTGGGGTCCCCAAAGTTTCCGCCAAAGTCAACGGAATGACGCAAAATCGGATGACCGTAATCCGATGAAACAAAAGGATTGGGCGGTTAGCTCAGCCGGTTAGAGCGCCTGCCTTACAAGCAGGAGGTCCGCAGTTCGAGCCTGCGACCGCCCACCATAAGAATCAAGTAAACCGCTCCATATACCTTCTCGACTGCGAGTTTGTTTTCTCTGGAAGCCCGCCCCCAGCAGACCCCTTGCCAGCCTGGACGCGCGCACATCGGCCCTCTCGGCTATCGCCTGACGGCGGAGGTCATATTTTTCGACTTCGGGTTGAGGTCCCGCGACACCATCAGTTTCAAGGTCAACCTGTCGGCTCCGCCCGTCACCCCCACGCCGGCTCCGGCCTCGATATGTATAACCTTGCCTGAATGATCGAAAACGCCCCAGATCTCATGGGACTGGTCGCTGATCGGGCCGAAGTTCTTCAGCGGTCCGAAATCGGAGTACTCCTCCACTGCTATCGCCCACTTGCTGTTCAAGTTGTATGCGAGCCGCGTCGCCGGAACGAATTCGAGGTTTTTCACCCCGCCCGTGTAATCGGTGTCGACAATCGGATTCAAGATGAAATCCACTTTGCCCAGATGGGCGCCCACGATCGGCCTTATCTCGGAGGTAATGCGTCTTGGTTCCCAATAGAGGCGATTGACGCTGAACTCGAAGTTGACGCCATAGAAGAACTTGTGCTCGGCTGCATGTGGCCGCACGAACAGCTCCCGTAACTTGAAGGCGTCGATCGAGAATCCACGATTGCGCGAATACGGAGTCCACACGGGTAGATAGAGTCCTTGTTCAAACCAGTCTGTAACGCCGTAAGCCCATTCGAAAGCGCCGTTGACCGAGCGGTCGGGGATGATTCCTCCGGGGAAATCGGGAGTCTTGCCGCCGATCGGGGTGTAATTCGTATGGATCATCAAATTGAACACTCCCGGCTCCGCGATCTCGGCGTCGTAAACCTGAATCTCGTCCGTCTGCCCTAAAGCTACCAACGCAGTGACAAGTAGAATGACTACAATCGGTATGCGGCTGCAAAAACGCCGGCTCTTCATTAAGCGAGCTGGAGCACGAAACATAATGTTTTCGGGCAATTGTAGCCTGTTGCTGCCGGGCCCCGTTCTCGCTATTCAATATGTAGCATTGTGACTGGGAGGAAAGGTTGCTTTGCGTTGTACTACTACTAATCCTGAAAATCTGCGCAAGCCGCGACGATTTCCGTGGCGCACGCACTCTCGCGTGCCGCGTCGAGACTCGTCTCGACGCCTTCCGGCAGGCCTCGATATGAGTGTCGAGGCGAGCAGGCACGAGTGCCTGCGCCACCGCATTGGTTGCGGCTTTGCTGCGTTGTGGGGCAGGGCCCTCGGCCTGCGGCGGCGTCCCGGGCCGCCTTCCACTCTAGGTGACATTGGGCTTCATGGCTGTGGTGGACTTTTTTGGTCCGCCACGGCGTTAGCGCACTGAAGTCCCGCGCAGGCTAAAGCCGGCGACACCGCCCGCAACAATTCACTGAAGGCCGCTCTCCAGAGCCGGAGATCCGTTCGTACTCGGCCCAACGAGCCGGTAGTTACCGTACGTCTCGTCTTGAATGGAATCCTTCTTGATGAAACCCAGGGCTGTTGCGTTGAGCTGCATCGTGAAGTGGCTCGGCAGCCACACGTTGGCCGAAACGGGCTGTTGCTCCAATGTGAATCTGGTTCCTGGACTCACCTTGGCGATCAGGCCATAAATAGACACTGGCCGCTCCACGTTCGCCTCTATCCGCTGCCACTGACAGGTTGCTTTGTCAATCCAAAATCTTACGTTCATGCCGGCGAGGACTTTGCCCTCGTGCGTCGAGGGGACGTAGCCCCGTTTCGGCTTCCCTTCTACAAGCCAAAACGCGCCCTTTTCCGATTGCTGCTCATCGACCACGGAGTATTCAAAAGCCGTGGAAAGCTCTAAGAGGAACGCATGATCGCGATTCCGGTCTTCTAAGTATTTCTGAATTCTCTTGCGGCGTTCGCGAGGAGACTCACTATGGCGCTTGGCTGCCTCTCGCTCACGCTTCTGGTGCTCCTCGCGCGCCGCGGCGGGCGTTAATTCGTGGCCCTCCTCCGCGACGATCTCTCGATAAGGCGATCCCTCAATCATTAGAACCTGGTAAGTTTTTCTGGATGGCTGCGATCCGCTTTCGGTATTCGCGTCTGTTCGGGTGTAGGAATAGTTAGGGGCTTCGGACCAATTCGCCTCCGCCAATTTCATCGAATGGTTCATGATTTCATACGGATCTGTCGCTTGTAATCCGGTAGCGCAGCCGCACGCGAGACCTACCAACAATTCCTTGTACATCACAACTCCTGGATACTGCAATCGATGCGCCGAAGGGCATATGCGATCATCGTCGTTACCTAAATTGCTTCTTATAGGCGAATCTCACGCCGACGATACCGTTCTCGTCTCGCGTTCCGATCGCCGACCACTGTGGGTTCAGCGCCCACTCGATGCGAATGATTTGAGTGTTGCTCTGGTCCAGCGCGGTCACGTAAGTGAAAGTAATGTTACTCGAAACCCGCTGTTGCAGAGTCAGCCGCGCCTGCGGGAGCGTGGAGCCGCTCGCAAAAGTTGGATCGACCTTTAACTGGCTCACGCCGAAGACGCGCTGCAGCCGGTTGGTCACCGGATCGGCCAGCGCCTTGCCCACCAGAAAGCTCTCGCCCATTTGGGTGTAGCTCTGTTGGGGTGGCGCGGGCTGATTGGCCAGAATTGTTGGATCTGAAGTCGGCGTTGTGCCGGCCGCCAACAACTCCACGATCTCCTGGAATTGAAGCGGCGGATCGGAAGTATAGCTGAGCTTCATGTTGTCCACGGTTCCGGTGACTTTGACCGTTATGTTCACGCCTTGCGCCTGAGCCTTGAAGGTCAAGTTCAGAGCAGGCTCAATTCGCGCCGGATTGAAAAACGAAATATCGCCGGTATCCACGTCATATTCCGTTCCAAAGAAGATCAATTTTCCTCCGGTAAGGACGACTCGGCCCAGCGCTCCGGGCTGCGAGGCCGAACCCCGAATTCGTAGATCGGCATTAAGCCGCAGAGACTGCGCTATAGAGCTGCGGATGGCCGTGGAGGGGCTTGAGCGAACCTGAATGTCCAGCTTCATCTTGTCCAGAAAGGAGGGTTGCGTGTCGGCGCCGACGGGCGGAAGCGCTCGCGCCAACATCGACCCGAAGTCGCTTTGGGGCTCGTAAGTGAGTCGAGTGAGAGTCACCGTTCCCGTAACTGCGCCGCCTTGCGCGCCGCCGGTCAACTCGATATTGGCGTCCATCGCCGCGCTGATGCCTTCCTGAACGCGCACGCGCACGTTGGTCGCATTGGCGCGCAGCCCGAAGCGCAGCATGTTTTGATAGACGGCAAACCCGCTCAGCACCACCTTTCCTCCGCCCGATTCGGCGGTGATATTGCGCAAGGACGCGCTCGCGCCGTTGAACTGAATGGCTCCGTTGGCGTTGGAAATGCCATTCGGGAAATTGACGTCGTTCAGCGATGCGTTGTGAAGCTCCAGGCTTCCGTTTACCAGCGGTTGCGGCATAGTTCCGCGCACAGTGGCCGCAAGCGTGACCGTCCCGGATGAAACCACATCGCGACTCAACTGCTGGAGCACGGCCAGATTCGCGTTCCCGTTGACGTTCAAATCCATCGGCCCACCTTGGAGCGAGGCCGTACCGCGCGCCTGGATGTCGGTTTGCGAGCCGGTCAGATGCAAGCTGTCGATGCGCGCCGTTCCGCGATCCAGGCTCACGGCGATAGGGCCGGCGTTCTGAATCACGATGGCGCGCTGAGCTCCTCCGGGCTGCGGAAGCGTGGTCAGGTTCAGACGCGTGAGCCGCAAAGATCCGCGCAGCTCGGCGGTCTTTGTGGCAGGCCCCTCGACCATCGCTTCTCCGTCCGTCGCGGCATCGAAACTCGCAGGCCCTCCCGCGGCCGAGCCGAGCAGTGGCTGCAAGCGGGTCCACGTAACGTTGTTAAAAGTGAGGTTTGCATTGACCGGATAATCTCCGCTCAGCTCCGCGTTTCCGCGCCCGTGAATCGACGCCTCCGCCAGGTTCGAATCGAGAGAAAAGTTCAAGCGTCCGCGAGTGGTTTGCGCGGCCAGCGTCAAATCTCCCAGATTCTTGCCTTGCATGGCTATGCCCTTTGCTGACAGGTTCGCGTTCAGATCGCGGACCAGAATGCGCTGGCCGGCAGGTTGGATGGCGGCGGCTCCGTTCGCTTCGAACTGCGCCGCGCCGGCTACACCTGGCCGCAGTATTTGGATGTTGCGAATGCGCGCCAGATCGACCCCGCTCGCGTTCGCACGAAACTGGAGGTTGCCCGATTCCAGATCGCCCGCCGGATGATCGTATCGGGCTGTGAGATTAACGCGCGCCGGCCCGGCAGATGCTTCGAATTGCGAAATGTCGATGCTGCGCGCCAAATACTGGACGCGAGCGCGCACGCGATCGATGGGCTCTTCGTAGAGCACCCCATTCGTCAAGTTCAATTCGGCGTCGCCTTCCGGGTTCTTGATCGTTCCCATGAAATGCGCCGTGGCGGACAAATTGCCGTTTGCGGGAATTGGAGCGCCCCTTTGAAGCATCAGAACCCGCTCGATCGCCAAGTTGCCGATCGTAGCGTCGGCGCGGGTGGGATAATCCCGCGTAAGGTTGGTATCGCCATTCACGCGAATCGACGATCCGGCGAAGTTGGATATCAAGTTGTAATGCACCGTCTGCTGGCGGGTTTCGGCGGTGGCGGTGAGATCGCCATAGTTTTGCCCCTCGAATCGCAAGCCCCGAGCCGAAATATCCGCGCTTACCGCCACGGGAAGGAACTCATATTCGTTCCCGGATTGTGTCAGATTCACTGTGCCATCCGCTTGTAGTTGAATCTCGCCTCCGCTCTTGGGCCACTGCTTTTGCAACGCTCGGAATTGGGCCACGTCCAGACGGCTGCTCTGAAGATGCCCCTTGAGGACGCCGGTATCGAAGCTGTCGCGCGGATGCTGAAAAGAGGCCGTCAGATCGACGCGGGCAGCGCCCGCCTGGGCAAATGCGTCGGGGATGGAAATGAGCTGGTCGGTCATATTCACGCGTGCCTGAATCCGATCGAATGGCTCTCCACGGATCATCCCGTTGACCGCTTCGACGTCCGCCATCCCCAACGGATTGCCCAGCGTTCCGCGTACGCTCGCGGTGATGCTTAAAGCTCCCGAATAGTCCGAGGCCGACTGGCCGGCCAAAACTATGGCGTCGGCGAGGTCGCCGTTGCGCATGGTGGCATCGAGCGAAACAGGCGCGCTGGCCGGGGCTTTCCAGTTCCGAAGTCCTATGCTTGCCGTGAACCGGGCCTGCATGGTGTTGCGATTCAACGCGCCATTCGAAACGGCGGCGCCTGAACTCGAAGCCGCGGCATCCAGAGCCAAGGAATCGAAGTGGCGTCCCTCGACGCGGAAGCGATTCGCCGTCAGATGAGCGGTAATGCGCGGCGTGCTCAAGCTGCCTGTGACGGCTCCGGCAACCGCGGCTTGACCGCCCGTTTCTAGCGTTACGGGCGGCGGGCCTTGCAGTTGCGCCGCCGCCAGCAGGTCGCTCAAATCGCGCGTAGTCAAGTCGAAATCAATGCGCTCTGCCAGCGAACCGCTAAAGGTCATTCGCGTGTGCGGCAAAGCCAGGAACGAATCGCGAATCGCGACGTCCTCGCTCGCTCCGGTATAGTCCGCGTTCAACTGGCCCGAAACAGGGACGCCTCGCGTGCCCGGCGTAATCGAGATACGCGCGCTCGCCGTGACGCTCTTCGCCCCCGGAAGGTTCAAGTCGCCCGCGGCCGTAACAGGCCCGGAAGCGACGCCCTCATAAGGCAGATTCTTTTCGCCCAGCAGCTCGGCAGCGGTTCTCACATCGAAATGACGCAGATCGGCGCTCAGCTTATACCGGGCGAAATCCTCCACCGAGGCATTTCCCGCGATCTCTCCACCGAAGGCGTTTACTCTCAAATCGCTGACCAGAAGACGATTTGCGTCGATCTTGGCCTTCCCGCTCACGGTCGCGGCGCCCTCCGGCAGCGCCGCCGAGTTCAGCAAGCGGCCCAATTCGCCTAGCGCCAGCCGCGCTCCGAAATCGAGCGCCGCGCCCGAGCCTTCCAAATTCCCCGAAGCGTCCATGCTGGATTGGCCCAGTTCCACGTGGAGGCGCGATATGCGAATCTCCTTTTCGGCGACGGCCGCGTTGGCGTCTAGATCGATCGCCGTCGGCAGGCGCGGACCGGACCCGATCGAAAGATCGCCCAGGTTCTTCAGATCCGCCAGCGCCAAGCGGCCCGCTATATGCGCCGAGGTTTTCGGATTGCGCAGATCCTCCACCGAGGCGTTGACCGTGATGTGAGACGCCGGCGTGGATATGCTGGCATCGCGAACGTCAATGCGATCGCGCCCCAAAACAATAGGCAAAGCGAGCGCGAATTTCACGGGCGTATGCTTTCCGGAAACTACATACAACGGCTGCAGCGAAATCTGGCCCTCATAATCTTGCTTCAGCGCGCCGTAGAAAAGTTGGGCGCGCAGATTTTCTCCCCGCGCCTCAATCGCCTGTTTTTGCGAGTTAAGCGAAATCTGACCATTGGTTAATTCAAAATGCCTGACGGCGAGATCGACGACGGTTTCAAGCGGCGGCGTGTTCGAGGGCGAGGGATTTTTGGGAGTCGGGACGTTGGTGTGGCCATCGGGAAGGACTACGACGTTGACTTCTGGCCGGTCCAGGCTCAGATAGGTCAAATCGAGCAAGTGGCCCAAGCTCGTGAATAACCGCAAGTCCATCTCGATGCGCGCCACATGAAAGAACGGGGGCGATCCCGCCGGCTCTGTCCCGTGAATCGTGAAATCCGTCGCCACCGCGTGTAGGCGGCGCCAATCGATCGCGAGACCCCCGAGATCCGCTTTTCCTCCGGTGCTCTCCTCGGCGGCCGCGACGATTTTCTGCTCCAGGTACGCATGGAACCACGCTGTCTGGATCACCAACGTGGCAATCACGATCAGGATCACGAGCAGCGCAGTTATCCCGATCGCAATATTCCGGATAATTTTCGCCCGCCGTGTCACTTGAAAGCCCCCGGCCGATATTCGACGTGCGCCCGTTTGCGCGCGCCATCCAACCACTGCTCGAAGTTCTTGTTGACCGCCTCGCCTTCCAGGGACTGGCGGATCTTCGGCTCCAGCGTTTCAAAGCGGT
Source organism: Bryobacteraceae bacterium (assembly GCA_035631295.1). Taxonomy (GTDB): domain Bacteria; phylum Acidobacteriota; class Terriglobia; order Bryobacterales; family Bryobacteraceae; genus Palsa-187. The sequence continues at coordinate 8,023 of DASQJB010000255.1, forward strand.
AATCGCTGGAATATTGGCGCTTGAGCGCCGCCAAATGCTGATCGTAATAGGAGCGCACTTCCTCGTCGCCGATCTGAACGCTTGGACGAAACCGTTCATCGATGAAGCGCAACACTGTGAGTTGCCACAACAACTGCTCGCGAAGCTCGGCTACAGTGAGGCCATAACGTCCCAGCTCATTTCGCATTTCGGCCGCGCTGCCGCCGAAGCGGTCCTGCTCGAGTTGCTTGACTGTCGCGTCGGCTTCAGACTCGGGAGCGCGGGCGTAGCCGCCCCTCGTAATATCCTGAGCGATGACAAGTTGATCGCTCAATCGCTCCGCGGATTTGCGCTTAGCGTCCTCGTCGATTCTCAGCGGCTCGCGATTTAGGAATTCGGTCACCCGTAGATCGCGCTGAACCTCGCTGAGCTTGATGACGCGCTTGTCTACAACCACGGCGATGCGATCCACAATCGTCGCGCCCGGTAGGGCGCCAGCCACCCCAAAACACAGCGCAACTAGCCATCGCGCGATCATCAGAAGGTCTGCCCTATTGAAAAGAAGAACTGAAAGTGGCTCGTGGACTGCTGCGTCGGCGTGCACGAAGCCCCGGCTGCGCCGCATTGCAGCAGTTGCAGGGGCGTGCCCCGGAATCCGACGAACGACGGCGGATTGATGGAGTAGGCCAGATCCAGCCGAATGGGGCCCACCGGCGTCTTGTAACGGACGCCGAACCCAACCGCGTGCACCGCGTAATCGAAGTCCTGGAGATTGCGCTGCTTGAAACGCAGAGACAGATGGCCGAGCGAGCTGTAGACATTGCCCACGTCGTGAAACAGCACGCCTTGGATGTTCTCGCCGATAAACGGGAAGCGCAGCTCGACGTTGTTAAACAGAAGCGCATTTCCGCCCAAAGGAAAACCGGTGGGCGCCGAAGCCGGGCCGCCCG
>DASQJB010000256.1:0-2969 GCA_035631295.1 Bryobacteraceae bacterium
GCGCGCTCGGCCTTCAGCGCCTGATTCAACTCACGTGCAATCCAGCCTTGCCAAACTTCACGCTTACGAAAATTCTCTGGGTCCGGGAGAACGAGCCGGACAACTGGAAGCGCGTCCGCCACGTGCTGCTCCCCAAAGACTTCGTGCGCTTCCGGCTTACCGGCGAACGCGCGACGGACATGGCTGACGGTTCGGGCACCTTGCTTCTGGATGTTGCGCATCGCCGTTGGTCCAAGGAAATGCTGGACGCGGCTGCTCTCGAAGAGGGTCTTCTGCCTTCGGTCCACGAATCCCCTGATGTTTGCGCGAAAGTTTCCGCCAAGGGCGCAGAGCGATGCGGGCTCGAGCCTGGCACTCCGGTCGTTGCGGGCGCGGGCGATCAGGCCGCAGGCGCCGTCGGCATGGGCATCGTCTCTCCCGGAACCGTCAGCGCGACGATTGGCACTTCCGGCGTCGTCTTCGCGGCCACAGATCGGCCCGCGCTCGATTCACGCGGCCGCGTGCACACGTTTTGCCACGCCATTCCCGGACGCTGGCACGTCATGGGCGTGACACAAGCCGCCGGACTCTCTTTGCGCTGGTTCCGCGACACGTTCACTGCGAATTCCAGCGGCGCCGCGGAGTCCTACGACCAGCTCACCGCCGAAGCGGCCAAGGTTTCTCCCGGCTCCGACGGCCTCCTATGGACTCCTTATCTGATGGGCGAGCGTACTCCGCATCTCGATGGCAGCGCTCGCGGCGCGCTTGTTGGGCTCACCGCCTCGCATACGCGGGGCCACATAGTTCGCGCCATTTTAGAAGGCGTGGCCTTCAGCCTGCGCGACACGTTTACTTTGTTCCAGGAAATGAATGTTCCGGTAAGCAGCATCCGCCTTGGTGGGGGAGGCGCGCGCTCACCCCTTTGGCGACAGATTCAGGCGGATGTTTACGGCCACTCGGTCGAAGTTGTCGAAGCCGAAGAAGGTGCCGCTTACGGCGCAGCGCTTCTTGCCGCCGTCGGCGCAGGAGTCTGGCCGACGGTGGACGCCGCCTGCACTGCCGCGGTGCGGGTCGCTTCGCGCATTGATCCCCAACCTGCTGGCGTCGCCACTCTCAGAACCAGTTACGCTGCTTTCCGTCGCGTCTATCCCGCAACGCGGCAGATTTTCTCTCCATCATAAAAACAATCATCTCTTGCAGTTTGGGCAGGAAAGCTGTCAGACAACCCTAATTCCTCGGCTTTCATCTCCATCCTAGATGTGGATGCGCCGATTTTCATGGTCGGTTCATCCAAAAATTGTTAAGCTCGCGTCTTGAGGAATTGGATGACGCTCCTGCGTATCTCGTTTATTCTGGCTCTTCTGGCCCTCCCGGTCGCCGCTCAGTCAATTCCGCTGCCACCATCGCCAGTGCCAGACTCTCCCGAGCCTCCGCCAGCGGCAGCGCCCGCCGATACACCCGTCGTTTACGTCAGCGATTTCGATTTGGACGTTGTTAAGCGCAAGCCAGCGCCGAAGCGTGAGGCAACGCCCTCTTCCCCGCGCTCCAAATCGAGCAAAACCTCGAGCAGTACGTCACGCGGGGTTTCCGGCGTGCCGAGAACAGGACCATCTCCAGCCACCGAATCGACAAGTTCGGAGAATACGAACGCCGACGCCTCAGAAGATTCAAAAGAAGAAACTCCCGCCGATCAGGCCAACACTTTGGTGAAAGCAGTTTCGGAGAATTTGATTCGCGCGCTCACGCAGGCCGGTTTTGACGCTCGCCGTGCCGATGCGAATGCCGCGCTGCCTAAGTCGGGCGTTCGCATACGTGGCGTGTTTGCCGAAGCGGATGAGATGAACCGCGCGCGACGCCTGCTCGTTGGTGGCGAACCGGTTGGACCGAACATCATCCTCTACGTGGGTGTCAACAACCTGAAGAGTCCCGCGCAGCCGCTCTACGTACTCGCGGATCCCCCCTACCCAGACCCTCGCCACGGGCCGGTCATCACCGTCACTTCGTATTCCCCGGCGGCCCGCTATGAGCTGGCCCGCGATCCCTCGGGAGAAGAACTCCAGAAAGTTTCGAAGAAAATTGCCGCCGATCTGAGCGCCCTCGTCGGCGCCAACCACCTCTCGCTCGCGCAGTAGAGATTTGGCGCGGCCTCTAATTGCTCAAGGCCTCAGACAACTTAGCCTGGGATATGGACAAGTGGTCTGTCCAGCTGGGATCAGTTGGACGCCATTCCGGCTGATGCAGAACCCAGACGTGCTCGTAATTCGCGCGCGCAACGGGGCCGCCCGTGACCAGCAAATAAGAGTGCCCATTCTCCGCGAACTGAATCCGATTTGATTGGATATCGCCTTCGATCGCGCCCTCAAAGGGTCTTAAGGCGAAGATGAATCGCCCCTCCTTAGGAACGTAAAGAACACCTGCAGAATCGGAATCCTGATTTGACGACCCAAGAAACATATTAGAGAAATCTGCCAAGACTCGGCTATCTCGAATCATTACAGGACTCCAAATCCGCAATTCATTGGGCTCTGGATCGAGCGTTGCGTCAGCGCTCGGCAAAGGTGGCTCGTGATCGCGGAACTCGGCGAAGATTTCCATATTCCCAAGTCCCGCTATTGGGACGCTGAGTGGCTTATCCGCATCCAACCAGTACCGCTCAAGGGGAACATCTTTGAGTTCTTCGTCATAATCTGGCGCAGGTTTCTTATCCGGAGGCTCGTATTTCGCTCTGATTCCGATTTGAACGCGATCCCCCTCGCGACTGAAGAAGCGGAGAGAAGCGGTCAACATTCCGGGCAAACGCATCATCCCGAAGCTACACATGTCCTGTTCCGGACTCACTCGACCAGTGCAGGTCCCGACGAGGCCTTTCCCCGGTATCATGGCTCTTAGCACTAGCACTGGGCCGTTTCCCCCGGAACGGGCCTTCACGAGCGTCAGCCCCCCAGTAAGAGCAAGAATCACAATCACCATGAACGCAAACGCAAACTTCG
>DASQJB010000257.1:0-4005 GCA_035631295.1 Bryobacteraceae bacterium
GGCCCAGCGGCGCCCAGCGCGGCATTCTCCTCCGCTTCTTGGGCCCGCGCCTTTAATCGGCCACGGGGTTGTTCATCGCATCCCGATACGCCTGCTTGCCGGCGTCGAGGGCGGCCGATAGGTTGTCCTTCTGCTTGCGCAGGCTGTCTTTGCCGCGTTCTAAAGCGTCGGTCGCGGCGTCGCGCAACTCGGAACTGCGGCGCTTTACGTAATCGGCGCCTTCGCCTGTCTTGGATCTGATCAAATCGCGCGTTTCTTCGCCGGATTTAGGCGCGAACAGCACGCCCACCGCGACGCCGAGTCCCAAGCCCAGGAAAAAATAGGAAAACTTGTTGTCTTCTTGCATGACGCTGCTCCTTCCTCATCCGCATGCCGCCGCGCACAGGGGCCCCCCAGCGATCTCCCCGCCTCACCCAACTCCACCCGAGCCGACGGTCAATCACAGGATACACTAAGCCAGTCAGCCTTGACACCGCCGCGCCTGAAAAGGTATAAGAAATAAGCAGCCTACACTCTCTCGTCCCGTTCGGCTGCCCCGTCCCGCTTTTCCTCGGCCAAGCTGCCTACGGCTCCTTTCGTCGCGCCCTACGCCCCCTTTGTTTCTCGGTCTTCGGCTCTCTAGCAGCCAGTCGTAAGTGAGGATTTTCAATGCGCGCATGTTTCCTTTTTCTGATGGCGGTGGCCGCAACTCTAGCCCAAGCTCAAACGCCCAACGCCGCGTCTCCCGATTTTTTCGAAACTCGAATCCGGCCGATTCTAGCGAATAACTGCTATTCGTGCCATGCGGATTCGCAGCTTGGCGGCTTGAGACTTGACAGCGCCGAGGCGATGCTCAAAGGCGGTTCGCGAGGTCCCGCGGTCGTGCCCGGCGATCCGGACAAGAGTCTGTTGATCACGGCTGTGCGGCAGAGCCTTCCGGATTTGAAGATGCCCCTAGGCGGGAAGCTGAAAGACTCCGAAGTTGCGGACTTAACGGCTTGGGTGAAGGCGGGCGCGTCGTGGTCCAAAGCAGCCGTCCCCGCCGCCGCGGCTTCCACCGCTTCGGCCGGAGAAAAGTATGTGATCGCACCGGAGCGCAAGAAGTTCTGGTCTCTGCTTCCCCTATCCACGCCTGCTTTTCCGCGGATGAAAGACGCGAAGTGGGCGAAAACCGACATCGACCGCTTCGTGCTGGCGAATCTCGAAAAACAAGGACTGAGGCCTGTTGCCCCGGCCGGCAAGCGTGATTTGATCCGCCGCGCCACCCTCGATTTGACCGGCTTGCCGCCCACGTCGGAAGAAGTGGCCGCGTTCGAGAAGGACACATCCCCGGACGCTTTCGCCAAAGTCGTGGACCGGTTGCTCGGATCGCCGCATTACGGCGAGCGCTGGGGCCGGATCTGGCTCGACGTCGCGCGATATGGCGAAGACGATTACCGCAGCCTGAATCCAAATCCGAAGGGCTATCGCCCGTATCCGAACGCCTACGTTTACCGCGATTGGGTCATTCAAGCCTTCAGCGACGATCTGCCTTACGACACATTCGTAAAGGCGCAACTTGCCGGCGACCTGATGCCTGAAAATGTCCGCGAAAAAATGCTCCCGGCCACCGGCTTCTTAGGCTTGGGGCCTTGGTACTACGACAACGGCTCAAACGAAGTGACGCGCGCCGACGAGCGCCACGACCGCGTGGACGCCGTCACACGCGGGTTCCTGGGTCTGACGGTAGCTTGCGCGCGATGCCACAACCATAAGTACGATCCCATTCCGCAAACCGATTATTATGCGCTGGCCGGCGTGTTCTTCAACACCGTTTATGAGGAGTATCCGCTTGCGCCGAAAAAGGTCGTCGAGGAATATTCGAAACTCGAAGACGAGCTGGACATGAAGCAAAAGATCCTGCAAGAAGAGCAGCAGAATCTTTCCAATCAGCTCTCGCGCTCCTTGGCGTACCAAATCTCCAACTACCTGCAAGGCGTCTACGACGTGACGGGAAAGCAGAAGAAGGAGATGGCGCAAGTGGTCGAGCAGCGCAAGCTCGACTACGAATTGCTGGATCGCTGGATCAAATACATGGCTAAGCCGACGGACAAATACAAGAACAAGGAAGCTTGGCAAGCCATGATCAAGAAGGGCGGCTCGCCGGAAGAGGCCAAGAAGCTAGGCGACAAACTCCAGCAAGAAGCTGTCGAGGCGATGCTGGCCAAGACCGACATCGACGCGCAGAACAAGGTCATCGCGGATAAGGACATCGAGGGAACCAAGCCGAAAAAGCGCACCGACAAACCCAGCAACTTCGTTTCGAACAAGGATTTCAATCCGGGCTCGTGGCTGCGTCTATTGAGCCTTCCTGACGAGCAGAACAACTTCTATACCGAGATCTTCCAGCGCGAGCTGAGAGATTCCGACGATCCCACGGCAATGATGGCCGAGGGCGGCCGGCAAGGAAATCCCGGCGTGCTGATGTTCCGGGGATGGGGCTTGCAAAGCCGGGTTGGGCCGGAAGCGCAGGCGCGCCTGAAGACAATGCAGGACGATGTCGACGCCGCCCGCAAGAAACTGGAGCCGCACTATCCGTTCCTCCACGGCGTGAAGGATTCCGAGACGCCAGTGAATATTCAACTGGCGATCCGCGGCAACCCGGAGAATCTGGGCGCCGAGGTGCCGCGCCATTTCCTCAGTGTCTTCGCAAAAGGCGACGCGCCCGACCCGTTCGCCCAGGGTAGCGGACGCCTGCAACTCGCCTGCGATATCCTCGATCAGCCCATCGCAATGCGCGTGATCGTCAATCGCATCTGGAAGGGCCATTTCGATGCCGGCATCGTCGATACGCCGAGCAATTTTGGCCAAATGGGGGAGCGCCCCACCAATCCGGAACTGCTCGAATACCTGGCGAGCACTTTCGTGAAAAATGGCATGTCGATCAAAAAGCTCCATCGCGAGATCATGCTGAGCTCGGTGTACCAGCTTTCCACTCAGAACGACGAGGCGAATTTCGCCAAGGATTCCGGCAACCGTTTCTACTGGCGCTTTAACCGCCGCCGCATGGATGCCGAGGAGCTTCGCGATGCGGTGCTATCCGTGGCGGGCGATCTGGATGACGCCGTCGGCGGGCCCAGCGAGGATTTGACTCCCGCCAATAAGCGCCGCACGGTCTATGGCAAAGTGAGCCGTTACAAACTGGACACCTATCTTCAAACCTTCGATTTTCCGCCGCCCAATATCAGCGCGGAGAAGCGCTTCACTACCACCGTGCCGCTGCAGCGCCTGTTCCTTATGAACAGCGACTTCATGCAAGTCGAAGCCGAGGATCTGGCCAAGCGCGTGGCTGCCGAAGCAGACAACCGCGCCCGGATCCGCAAGATCTATCAGTTGGTTTATGCGCGCGACCCAAGCGCGGAAGAGTTGAATCTCGGCTTGGACTATCTCCATAGCGAGCCGCTGAAGGAGTACGAAGAGAACAAGAAGAAGCCGCAGGAGGGAGGACGCCGCAGCGGCGGCGGCAAGCCGGAGGGTCCCGCCGCAACGCCGGAATCCGGAGGCAAACCGGAAGCGCCCGTCATGAGCAAAGCGGACGCCGGCAAAACGGAGGAGGGTAAGGCCGAAGCCGCCAAAGCCGAGCCGAATAAAGCGGACGCGGTTCCCGCCGCCGAGACTGCGGCTCAAACAGGCACAGGCGCGGCGCCGCAGATCGAAGGCACCGCCGCCGACAACGCGGATATGGGCATGGGCATGATGGACGGCGTGCCGGGCTTCGGCGGACGGCGAGGAAACCGGCCTGGCGGGGCTCCGGAAGTGAAATACGATCCGACCGCTTGGGGACGATACGCAAAGATCCTGCTCAGCTCTTCTGAATTTTTCTTTATCAACTAAGGAATCCGATATGTTCGAACATAAGTGTGGCAATCCGTTAACGCGGCGTGAGGCCTTGCGCCGCGTCGGCAACGGCTTCGGGATGATGGCCTTCGCCGGGATGTTGAACCAGACATTGCTGCGCGCGGGCGTCTCGACCGCCGACGGCGGTGT
>DASQJB010000258.1:0-11405 GCA_035631295.1 Bryobacteraceae bacterium
GTAGACGCTCGAGGAAAGGGCCATCCGCGAAACGCCCGCACGGCGCATCGCATCGATGGCTGTGCGCATCAGCACGGGATGCAGTTTGTGCTCGGGATACGGCAAGCCAACCGCGTAAATCGCTGTATCGCAGCCTTCCAGCGCGCGGGCGGTTTGATCCGGGTTATTGATGTCCGCGGCGCGGATTTCTGCCTGCCCAGAGAAAGCGCCTTCCAGCTTCTTTCCATCGCGGCCGACGGCTCGGAATGGAATTCCTCTCCGCCGCAACTCGGCGCCGGTAGATCGTCCAATTGCTCCGGCAGCTCCCAGAATCGCGACGCGCTGAATCGTCGTGGGCATATCCACAGTCTAGCCTCGTGCCCTTGACTCCCGCGCCCCGCGCGCATAGGCTTAATATACGACGCCTTAAGGAGGCCGGGCGAACTATGAACAAATATCTTGGGTTTCTTCTCACAGTCCCGCTTGCCGCGAGCTCGGTGCGCATTATCCAAACCAACAGCGCCGGCGACGATGTCTCCATCATCGATCCAGCCACGAACAAAGTCGTGGGGACCATCCACGGCATCGAGGTTAATCACGGCGCCGCGGCCGCGCCCGATGGCAGCCGCTATTACATCAGCAATGAGGACCGCAGTACGCTCGACGTGGTAGACGTCAAGAGCTTGCAGGTCACCAAGAGCATTCGCCTCAGCGGCCATCCCAACAACATCTCTATTAGCAAGGACGGCCGGCGAGTCTACGTCTCGATCGCCGTCGCTCCGGGCGCCGTGGACGTCGTGGACACGGTTTCGCTGGAAAAGGTCAAATCCATCCCGGTGAAAGGCGCCGTGCACAACACGTACGTCACCCCGGACGGAAAGTATGTCGTCAGCGGCTCCATCCCCTCCAAGGTCGTCACTGTCATCGACCAGAAAACGGAAGAGCCGGCTTGGTCGCTCGAAATGGATAAGGGTATCCGTCCCATGGCCTTTGCGGCGAATCCCGATGGAAGCACGAAGTGGATCTTCGTCCAGCTTTCCAGCTTCAATGGCTTCGCTGTAGTCGATTTCGCGACGCGCAAGGAGATCAATCGGATCAAGCTTCCGGACCTGCCTCCCGGCAAGAAACCCTTCCTGGTTGGCGGCAACGAGTCTCACGGCATGGCGGTCACCTCCGATGGAAAAACATTGGTGGTGAACAGCCGGCTCAACAGCTCGATTTATGCTTATTCAATTCCCGAATTAAAGCTTCTGGGCCAAGCTGAGGTAGGCAAGTCCCCCGACTGGGTGACGCTGACGCCGGATGGCAAGCGCGCTTATGTGGCCAATGCCGCCTCAAACTCAGTCTCTGTGGTTGATCTTGTCGCGATGAAGGAGCTGACCCGCATTCCTGTAGGCGAGGTCCCGAAGCGGAACATCACTGCCGTGCTGCCGTAGGAGGCTCCCGTTGACCGCTCCCTGACGGCTGCGGCTCGGTAGCCCGCTCGGTAACTGGCGCTCATTGACTACGCCAGCGGTAACTCGATCTCTACGAGCAATCCGCCTTGGGACGCATTCACCGCCCGGATGGTTCCGCGATGGATCGATACAGCGCGCTCAGCGATGGCGAGGCCTAATCCCGCCCCCTCGGAATTGCCGCCCGCCACTTTCTGAAAAGGCAGAAAGATGCCGGCCAGCATGTTTTCCGGGACTCCGGGGCCGTAGTCCCGCACTCGAAGAAGCGCTTGCGCCGCACTTGCGTGAAGCGACACCTCGACGGTTGTTCCGTCCGCGGTATGCCGGATGGCGTTGCGCACCACGTTCTCGACCGCGCTTCGCAACGGCTCTTCATAACCGCCGATCGCGCACGGGTCTGCTCGTGCGATTGCAACGTTGCGATTCCGCGTCCGCGCTTCGAAATCGCCGTCGCTTGCGACCTCCTGCACGAGACTCGCGAGGTCGACGCGGGCAGGAGCGCCGCGGTCCACTCCGCTATCGATGCGCGTGAACGCCAGCAGCTGGCCAATCAGCGCGTCCAGGCGATGCGCCTCCACTCCGATGCGGTCGAGGTTCTCCGCGGCCGCTTCCGGCGGACCTTGCTTTACCAGGCCGAGCGCCAGAATCAGGCGCGACAAAGGCGAGCGCAGCTCATGCGACACATCCGCCAATAGCGCCCGCTGTCCGCTCACCAGCGCTTCGATCCGCTCGGCCATGGAATCGAAGTCGCGTGCCAAATCGGCGATCTCATCGCGGCGGTTCCGTAGAGCGGGATCAGAGCGCGTGGAAAAGCGGCCTTCCGCGATGCCGGCCGCGGCCAAGCGCAATCTGTCGAGAGGCCGGGTCAGATACCGGCTCACCAGGTAGCAGAAAACGGGGCCGGTGAAGCCGAATAACATGAGATCGTGAAGTGTTAAACGCACCAGGCTTCTAAATCCAAATCGGCCAAACCCGACATGCATTGCGAAGACGCCCAGGGCCAGCGCGGCGCCGATCAGCGGGAGCCAGAACCACAGGAAGATGGTGTAGAAGAGTTTTCTCACCGCGCCTCCAACTTGGCCGGAGCAACATATAGGTAACCCGTTCCGCGAACTCCCTTGATCCGCTCTCCGCCGTCCTCCAGTGGACCGAGCTTGCGCCGCAGATTGCACACGTGAGTGTCAATGCTGCGATCGAACGGCGAAAAATCCCGCCCTAAGACGTCGCGGACCAAATCCACACGGCTTACAGCGCTGCCGGCCACGCGAACCAATGCAGCCAGCAAGTCGAATTCGACGGTAGTGAGGTCCAGCGGGGCGCCGCCTCGCCGCGCAGTGCGAGTCCCGCCATCGAGCTCGATGTCTCCGACTGCGAGGGCCGCCGGCGACGTCCGCCCCGGCTTGGAGCGGCGCAGGATCGCGCGGATCCGAGCGACGAGCTCGGCCGGCTCGAATGGCTTCGGCAGATAATCGTCGGCGCCCATTTCGAGGCCCCGAATGCGGTCGTAGGTATCGCCGCGCGCAGTCAGCATCAGCACCGGCGCGCGCGAGTGCCGGCGGATGCTGAGCAGGGCCTCGAAACCGTCCATATCCGGCATCATCACGTCCAGAAGAATCAGCGAGTAGCCTTCCGCGAGGGCCTGATGGACGCCAGTTGCGCCGCGCAGCGCCCAGACGGCGTCAAAACCTTCCCGAACGAGGAAACGCGCGACGAGCTGGCACAACTCCACGTCGTCATCAATAATCAGCACGCGTTCCATGGATTCGCCACTCTTCATTCTAAGGAGGAGGTAAAGAACGCTCAGTCAAGATATGTTAAGAGCTTGACCATTCTTGACATAGCTTGACGCTTCTGGACGCGCGGAAAGAGTCGAAGCGTCCTATAGTCGGATATGACAAAAACCATCACGATTGCAGCTCTGGTTGCCGCGTCGCTCGGTTATGGCGCCGGCGAGGACGCCAAAGGCGCTAGGTTCGAGGTCGCCTCGATCACCCCGTGCAAGCCTGGAACGCCCGAGCCCCCGGGCCAGCACATGGGGATGTTCCAATTCGTCTATCCAGGTGGAATGTTGAGGGCCACCGCGACCACGCTACAGTTTTTGCTGGAATGGGCCTACGGCATTCAGCCATCCCAGCACGCCGGCGGTCCGTCGTGGATGGAGACCGCCCGTTACGACATCGTGGCGAAGGCCGAAGGCAACGCGACCGACGCCGAGATGAGGTTGCTGACACAGAGGCTGTTAGCCGAGCGTTTCAAACTGAAGTTACATCGCGAGAAGAAGGACGTTTCCGCATACATGCTCAGGCTCGGGAAGACTGCGCCGAAGCTGTTGCCCCCAAAACCCGAAGAAACGCGCTCGCTCCGAGTGGTTCCGCAGACGGGCCCTGATCAAAAGATTGCTTCTTATCATGTGATCGCCACCCGATATTCGCTTAAGCAATTGACCGACGTGTTCGCGCGGCAGCTTGGGGTGGTCATCGTCAACCAGACCGGGCTCGACGGCGACTTCGATTTCACGCTGGACCTCACGCCGGACGAAAACCGGCAAAGTCCGTTAGAGCCGACGCTCCTGATGACCGCGATGCGGGAACAGCTCGGGCTGACGCTGCGGTCTGAGAAGGCTCCGGTGGAGGTGCTGGTGATCGACGGCGCGGAAAAGGTGGCGGCCGGAGACTAGTTGTTGCCGGTCTACCAAGGCGACATGACGCTTCCTAACGTCGAAGTCATGCCGCCAGCAGAAATCGAAATAACTACTGAGATGGCGCCACGGTAACGCGCGGTCCGCTGCCGGGATCGCTCACGCCGTGTCGGTGCGTTGGTAGCGGCGCCGCTACAGTGTCTGCGCTCTGATCCGCAGACGCCTGTACGGGAAGCGAAACCTTCGTTCCACTCGATTCGCTCACTCCGGGACGCCGATGCGTTGATGCGCCCGATGGGTCCGCCGAAGCCGCGTTCGTTGAATCCGCTGTAGCCGGTTCAGGATCGCGCCCCGTGGGCGGATGCGCGCCGACGCGCGAAATCAGGCCCGGCCTCGCTCCATCCTTTGCGAGAGTGATTTGGCGATACTGCAAAGACGCATCGGGATGTCTGCGGCGTGCGGCGTCTGTGAGGTCCAGCTCCATGCCGCGTCCCGCGTCCATGCCCTCCGGCAGATGGAAGTAGATGGCGTAACGCTTGCGGATGCGTTCGAACGTCGTCTCCACGGCGCCCGCGTCGTTGATGCTGAGCGAATCTCCGCCCGATGCGCGCGCAATTTCCGGCGAGCCGGCGCGAACGTCCCATCCCGGCCCTACAGTGACAGGCGGCGATCCCGGCAGAGGCGATCGGCGCGGACCCCAAATCACTCCGCCCAATCCTCCGATGCCCCCGCCAGGCCACGGCCTGGAGAGGGGCGGTTGTCCGGACATGGGCGGCTGCCCGCCTGTGCGCCCACCGCCGGGAACGGGGCCCGTTGAATAAGGCCCTTCCCACGCAGGCGCCAACAGCACCATGAGAACGGCGTCCGCCTTGTCCAAAGCCGCCTGCACGCGAATTTGATCGCACGCCCTGGCCTGGTCGTCGGTCACGATCACGATCGCGTGTCGCGCTTGCCGGCGCTCTTCGCGCTCCATGTAGGCCGCGGCGTCCATCAAGGCTCCGTTGATATTTGTTCCCCCATTGAAGCGCTCGCTGCGCACCACGTCGTCGAGCTTGCGCTCCACTTCGCCCAGGTCTTCCTTGAACGGCAAGCGCACGCGAGTGTGCGTGTCGAAGACCATGATGCCCACGCGGTCTTGATTTCCCAAAACCGCCAGCGCTTCATGGGCGGCGTCCGCCACCCTTTGCACGTGCACCTGCATGCTGCCGCTGACGTCCAGCAACAACAGCACGTCGACTGGTAAGCTTTCAAACCCGGCTTCGCGGATTGGGATGGGCTTCCCGTCCTGGCGAAGCGTAAAATCTTCCTTGACTAGATCGCTGATGGGGTGCTGAGAGCGATCCAGAACGAGCGCGTCGATCCTGCCTACGGAGACGTCGCTATGGAAGACGGGAGTATTTTGGTCATCCGCGGCCCTTGCGCAACCAGCCGCGGCCAGCAACGAACAGCAGATCCAAAACCGCATGCCGCCTCCCTCGCCTGAGCAGTTCGACCGGCAGCTTTCAGCATAGCGCGGTTGGCGGTCCTAAGAGAGAAGCGCTCGCTTGGCGGCGTCCAGATCGGCCGCCAGCGGGATGAGGCCGGCCAGACGGGTAATCTCGAAGGTCTCGCGCAAGCGAGGAGTGAGCCCGGCGATTACGAAACGGCCGGTTGGACGATTCGTGACGGCCTGGAAAACGCGCACTACGAAACCCAGCCCCGTCGACCCGATCGCGGTCACCTCGCGGAAGTCTGCCAGCACCTTGGAGGGGGCGAGATTACGAATCTCGTCGAGCTTTTCCTCCAAGTAGTCCAGTTGCGCGCCGGACGCAAACCTGCCCCCGAAGCGTAGGATGCAAAGGTCCTCCTGTGATTGAATTTCGAGAAACATACGATTCTGCCTTCCATAAAGTCTAGCGGGAAAACCTCGATTTTCCCGCCACTTTTCCGGAAGCACGGGCGGCCGGCGTTACTCGAATCGACCCCATCATGCCGCCGTCCTCGTGTTCGAGAATATGGCAGTGAAATACGAACGTGCCCACGATTTCCTTGCTCCGGAAATCCATGCGCAGCTTCACGCTTGGATAGAATGAGCTCTTGCCGTCCCAAAAAGGCAGGTCGATCGTGTCGCGCAAAGCCGGGTCATGCAGGGGGTGGCCATCGCGCTCCAGCAACTGGAAATGGACCTGATGGATATGAAATGCGTGAGCGTCGCGCGCCCGGTTTTCGATGATCCAGTCTTCCACTGTGCTTTGCTCGGCGACGATATCGGGATTCGTAAAATCCATGCTGAACAGCTTTGGAGTCTGGCCCTCCACCGTAATGTAATAACGCGGCTGCTGCGTGGGATCGGTCAAATCGGGTCGCTCCTCCGAAAAATAAAGCTTTCTTTGGCGCGCGGGCTTGACCTTCTCGAGGCCCTGAAAACCTTCGCCCGGAGCCGAACCTGTAGGCGCCTTCGACGGCGCTGGAGGCGCATCTGCCGAGCTGCGAATATTCGCGATCGTGCGATAAGGCGTTGCAGCCCCATCCGGCCCGGTGTCGTACTTGAGCGTCACGAGCTGCGCGAATATGCCCAGCGGAGGCGTGGCGGCAATGAATTCCGCGCGCGCGCCGGGCGGCAGGAGCACGTCCTGAACCTGCGAAGCGCCTCCCGCCGGCGCTCCGTCCAGCGCCACGAGCTCGATCGTCTGAGGCTCGTTCACATCCTGGATCACCGGCCCATACCGAAGTTGCAGATCGAAATATGTATCGGCGGAAGCGTTCAGCACACGCCAGAATTCCCGCTCTCCCGGCCGCACGGACATCTCCGCGGGCTTATACAGCGGAAATATCACGGGAACAAAGTTGAGGCTAATGTCTTTGCCAGGCCCCCTGTCTTCATCGGAATCCGCGGCGCCCGGAATTCTTTGGTCGCGCAGAATCAGAACCCGCTCCGGCAATCCCGCGACTTTGGGATTGGCGCGCTCAATTCCTTCCACGATGAGGGCGCCCGACGCCCCGCCCAACACTTGCGCCTCGCTGAAGCCGTGCGGGTGCGGATGATACCAATAAAGGCCCGGAGGCTGATCTTTGGGAATCCTCACTCGATATTCGAAAGCGCCGGAGGGCTGAATGAGCGTGTGCAGCACTTCGTCTTGCCCACAGGTGGGCGGAACGCTCAAGCCATGAAAGTGCAGATTGGTGACGGCCTCGCTCATCTCGCCGCCCGCGCACCGCTTACCCGGCCCTCCTGAATGCACGTGCGTTGAGCCGGCGGCGCTGCCTAGCACATCGTTTTTCAACGTGATTAGCAGTTCCTCTCCCGGCCGGACCCGCAAAGTCGGCGACTGCAAGCTGTCGTCATAGACGTAGCAGTAGCGCGTGAAGCCGTAGCGGGTAGGAGCGCTGCGGAACGAAAACATCACCTTCAGAACTCCGTTGGAGCTGAACACATCCTGCGGCTGTTCTATCAGGCTGCCCGGCGCCGGGCGGCTGCATGATTCCGCGCCTGCGGCGCTCACGGCGGAGAATATGACGAATCCGTAACTAATCCAGAACTTCATTGAGATTTTCAAGTGTCGGTCAAGTCTCAAGCCAAGTCAAGAATCGACACAGAAAATTCACACATGCGCCAACAGTTCGTAATCTTGGAATGACATGCTTACCCTTTCGCAATAACTGTAAATTCACCATGGAAGGCGAAGCATGAAGAATTTCATCCTTGGCGGTGCTCTGGCGTCCCTGTTGACCTGCTCCGTTGCGCTTCACGCGCAGAGTTCTCCTAAGACAACCACACCGATCCAACACGTGGTGGTCATTTTCCAGGAGAACATCTCCTTCGATCACTATTTCGCAACATATCCTGTCGCGACTAACAGCAATTCAAGCGAGCCGTCGTTCACGGCGGCGCCCAACACGCCCACCGTGAACGGGCTTTCGGGAGCGCTGATGACCAGCAACCCCAACTCCGCTCAGCCCGTACGCCTCACGCGCGCCCAAGCCGTCACTTGCGATCAGGACCACAACTACGCCGACGAACAGAAAGCCTTCAATAGCGGCCTGATGAACAAGTTCGTGGAGGCCACCGGCGTGGGCTCCGGGCAGACCTGCGACGTCGGCGGATTGGGCAACAAGGTCGTGATGGCGTACTACGACGGCAACACTGTCACCGCCATGTGGAATTACGCTCAGAACTTCGCCATGAGCGATAACTCCTTCAGCACAACCTTCGGCCCCTCAACGGTGGGCGTGCTGAACCTGATCGCCGGAAATACCTGCTGCGCCCAAGTCACAGCCGGAAGCGCTTCTGGCAATGTCGCGGGCAGCGCGACGAACGGGCCGGTGATCGGCGATCCGCGCCCCGATCCGAGTCTGGACGATTGCACTCTCGCTCCGCCCCGCACTTACATTTCGCTCGCCGGCAGCAAAAACGTCGGCGATCTGCTGAACGCCAAGAACATCACTTGGGGTTGGTTCCAGGGAGGATTCAAACCTAGCACTCGTCAGCCGAATGGGACCGCGGTCTGCGGAACGTCGCACAACAACATCTCCGGCGCGTCCGCGGGGACCGATTACATTCCCCATCACGCCGGCTTCATGTATTTCCCCCAGACAACCAATCCGCACCATCTGCCTCCCACCTCGGTAGCGGCCATTGGCACAACCGATCAGGCCAATCACAATTACGATTTGAGCGATTTCTTCGCGGCCCTGAGCGCCGGCAATCTGCCCGCCGTCAGTTACCTGAAGGCGGGGGCCTACCAGGATGGCCATCCTGGCTATTCCGATCCGTTAGACGAACAGACGTTCCTGGTCAACACCATCAACACACTGGAACAATCGCCGTTCTGGAGCACCACGGCGATTTTTATTCTCTACGACGATTCGGACGGCTGGTATGACCACGTCATCGCGCCGATTGTCGATCAATCCAATGTCTCGGACGACAATCTCACCGGTCCGGGATCGTGCGGAACCGGAGCGGGCACGCCGACGCAGGGGCGCTGCGGTTACGGGCCGCGGCAGCCTTTACTGCTGATCTCGCCCTTCGCCAAGGTCAACTATGTGGATCATACGGTTACCGATCAGTCCTCTATCCTCCGCTTTGTCGAAGATAACTGGAGCCTGGAGCGGATTGGCAACAACTCCATGGACGCCGTCGCCGGCTCGGTGTTGGGAATGTTCAACTTCAATGGCGGCGTGGCGAAACCGCTGTTCCTCGATCCTTCTAAAGGCACGGTGACCAGCGGCGGCTCGATCAGCGGATCTCCCTCCACTACGGTGACCACGAACGCCGTGGCCAGTCCTAAGAACGCGGTCGTTGTTACCCGCCAGTTTCAGCTGGATGGAACCGCCTCTACGAGTTTCGACGGAAAGCCGCTTACCTATCTATGGACGATTCCTTCCGGAAATCCGCAGGCTGCGATTTCGGGCGCTACTACCGCTACGCCCACCGTCCAGTTTGGGCTGGTCCGCGGAAACTACACCTTCCAGCTCACCGTGACGGATTCGATCGGCGGAAGCTCGACGGATACTGTCACGATCAACTACGCGGATTGAACCAACCCCACCGCTTCGTGTAACATAGCCCCTTGGCTTTCCGCCTTGTCCTGATGGAAGCAAATAGGGGGTTCGTCCTCTCTGGGAGGTAGCTATATGTTGCTGAAGAAGTGGGTGCCGGCAGGCGTGCTGATTTCCGCCACGGCTGTGGTGGCCGTATGGGCGGCCGATACGCCTTCGGACCTGAAAACCGTAGTCGGTAATTCGATGAAGGCGATGCGCGCGGATAGCGTCAAGACGCTCGCCATATCGGGGGATGGCTTCGAAACTTGCGTCGGACAGGAACCCAACTGGCATACCGGTTGGTGGCGGCGGTATTCCGACAAACAGTATGTTCGGTCAGTCGACTTCGAGGCGAAGGCGTGGCGCGTGACCAGGCTGCGCGGCGAAGGCGAACCCAATGGTCATGGCGGCTGCGGCACCACGAATCCCACGCCGGAAGCGCAGCAGACGCAAGTAACGAACCTTTCTACAAACGCGAACGCGCCTTGGAACACGCAGCTCGACTATATCCTGCTGCCGGAAGGGTTCCTTAAAACCGCGCTGGACAAAAACGCGACAGTGAAGCAACAGACCATTAAAGGCAAGAAATTCACCGTGGTCGAATTCATGGGCGACAACAAAGCGCCCGTCGCCGGCTATATCAACGACCAGGGCTACGTGGAGAAGGTCGAAACCAAGATCGACATCAATCCCTTCGGGGACCAGATCTTCAGCGCCATCTACACCGGCTGGAAAGACTTCGGCGGCGTGAAATTCCCGGCGCATATCGTGGAGAATCAGGGCGAAACGTCGCAGGGCCCCATCAAATATTTCGAGCTGAACGTGACCGATGTGAAAGTGAACGCTCCAGTGGATCTGACGCCTCCGGTGGGGCGCGGCGGCGGATTCGGCGGAGCCAAAGGCGGCGACGGGAAAGGCGGAGCTAAAGGCGGGGATGGAAAAGGCGCGGCAAAAGGCGGACCCGGCGGCGGAGGCGGTCGCGGCGCCGCCCAGGCGGTCGCTAGCGAAGACCTGACCGGCGGATTCTGGCTGGTTACCGGCGGCTATGGCTCGGTCATCGCCAATTTCAAGGATTACATTGTCGTGATCGAAGGGCCGAGCAATGAAATGCGCGCCGAGCAGATCATTGGCCAGGCCAAGATGCTGGTTCCCAACAAGCCCATCAAGTACGTCATCAATACCCACACGCACACGGACCATTCCGGCGGCCTGCGCCGCTTCGTGGCGGAGGGCGCGACTATCATCACCAGCCAGGTGAACAAGGGGTACTACGAGCGCATGCTGAAATACCCGCACACGCTGGTTCCGGACAAAATGCAAGAGATGAATCCGCAACCCAAAATCAAGGTCGAATACGTGGGCGAAAGCAAGAAAATGACCGACGGCGAGCACGAAATCGACATCTATCATGTCGATAACAGCATGCATGCCGACGACATGCTGATGATCTATCTGCCCAAGCAGAAGGTCCTGCTGGAGGCGGACGAATTCAACGTACCAGGGCAGCCGCTCACCGCGCCGGCGGCCAATCCGAACAACTACCAAACCAATCTCATGGCCAACGTCGAGCGCCTGAAACTGAATATCGATCGGATCATCCCCGTGCATCTTCCCAACGACAACCGCAAGGTGGCGCTGTCTGAATTGAAGATGGCGGCAGGGAAGTCGAACTAGCCGATCAACATCACCTGGACATCCATCACATTGGTCCCGGTGGGGCCGGTTTTGATCAGGCTGTTCATTCGTTCGAAGAAGTGATAGGAGTCGTTGTTGTCCAGGAATCCGCGGGCGTCTAAGCCCTGAGCAGCCGC
>DASQJB010000259.1:0-11839 GCA_035631295.1 Bryobacteraceae bacterium
GGCGTCCGCGATAGGGAGATTTACGCAGTGCAGCGACGCCCCTCCTTTCGGATATATTCGGCGATTTGGACAAGGTCGTCGGCGGCCTCCGGCGTCCAGCGGACGCGCATCTATGAACGAAACATCCGCTCGATGCGCTCAACCACATCTTTATGCTCTAGGAGATCGCCACGGCGGGTTGAGGAGCGGGCTTTCTCGACGGCGGCGATCAAACGTGGGTCGTACTCGAGCATTCTGTCGACGGCCTCCTCAACGAGCTCCGATGCGTCTCGTCCTGCGTGCCTCGCTAGACGGCGCAGACGAGCCTCCTTGCAAGCGGACAAGCGGACTTCCATACACCCCAGCTTATCGAAGCCCTCGCCGTGACCGCAACGGCTCTGGCTACTGTAGGACGCTCGAGCTAATCCCAGTAGGCGATGAGCCTGCCCATAACAAACATCGACGTCCAAAGGACCAACGACAGAATCGCTGCGACCTTCGCCCTAGTCGGGATAGGCGGGGATCGATCCAGCTCTTCTGTTTTGTTGTAGACGATAGGGCGGAAGACCAGCGCATGCACGCCAATCAAGCCCAAGATGACCATCTTGGTCCAGAAGAAGGGATTGGGCGCGTACTTTTCCGCCTCGGAGGTTGCTAAAAGCAGGCCCATGGCGATCATGATGGTTCCTCCCACGCGTTTCCATGGACGCAAGCTGGTCACCACCTCGGTGATCGTCAAGCTATTGAAGGTGAGCCCCAGGAGGCGCAGGTCCGTCGCCAGGATCATGCCGCCGAACAGCCCAATGCACGCCAAGTGAGTTGACAGAACGATCGGGTACGCCAGCACCGATTCGCTGAAATCCGTGAGAAACCCAATGCTCTGGATGGAGTGCGCGATGCCCATGCCGGATAGCCCCTATACAAGAAACCCGGTGAAAATTCCGCCAAACACAACGGACACCCACAGCAACAGGGATATGACCGCCACTAATTTGTTCAGGACGGGCGGCGGATTCTCCATCTTCGCCACTTTTCTGTGGACTGTGAAGTTGTAGATCAGCGCCGCGATGAGTATATACATCTTAAGCGGAAAGATCTGATTAACCAGGTAAATGTCGGCTTGCGACAAAAACAGCATCAGACCCGAGAAAACGACGAATACCAGCGCGATCAACGTCCACGGCTCCGTGTACCTCAGAATCCGCGCGGCAGTCTCCTTCCGCAGTCCGAGGTTCAACATCCGAAAGTCCACGAGCGCTATCGATCCGATGCTTACCGCAAACCCTCCGATATGAACACACTCCGCCAGTGCAAACGTCCATTCGGCATTGTTGAGAGTATCCGCGATCGCGTTCTGAACAAGCATCCTCCTCTAGATCCTAATCTATGAGGCGTCAGCGCCCGCTCAATCCTCCTGGCCAGGCGCCGTTAAAATGATACGGCACGGACGGTCCGATCATCTCGACGCGGCGGATCTTGCCGCTCTCGATCAGAAATGCCTCGTTCACCAGGATGCTCGAAGGCCGATTGAAGCCCTTAAACGCATACGGTCGGCCATCCGAGAGAACGCCCTTGTTCACGGTCCCTTGATCGAACACCGCGTGCGACCACACCACGCCACGCTCGCGATCCACAACCGGATAGCGGCGATGGTGAATGTTCTGCACTACGAAATAGTAGCCGAGCTTGAATTGCGAAAGGCAGTCCAGAGCAAACCCGTTTACGGCGTCCGGCGGCTCGTTAGCGGGGCGCGGGACGTTGGTGGTAGGCGCGCCGTTTTCGACGCGATGGCAGTCGTTGGTGAAAGGATAGTTACCCTTACCGTCGATGCCTTTGCCGTCGTTTTTTTGAAGGCCGGAGAAGTAGCCATCGGCTGTGGAGATCAGCTCCTGCCGCGAAGCTTGCTCCGCGGGAGGAATCGATTTGAACCACATCTCGCCAGGGCTGTAGCCAGGCTTGTCGAGGTCGGCGATGCCGGAAGGTCCGCCGCCGCCCTGGCGGTAATAAACGGATTCGATTTCCGTGATGCGTCCCAGCTCAATGCGTAGGCGCAGGCTTAGCAGCAGCGCCGTTCCGGCTTCACGCATGGTCCCCATGAACGCCACCTGGCCGAATTCCGGATCGGCAAAGATGTGCTTGTAATTTCCGATCCCCTCGACAGTCTTCCAAAAGCCGTCGCCGACTTCCATTTCCTGATCGTTCTCTGTATATTTCACGTCGGCCGAAAGGGGCACCCGCTTGGGATCATGCGCGACCACGGCGGCCAGATATTGATTGACCAAATCTTCCAGACAGGCGCGGTTGCAGTTGAGCGGAATCGGTCCGGTGGAAGCATGGGCCGCGGGAACCAATCGGATCGCGGCGGCAACCAGGGCGGCGGCAGTGAAAACAACGGCAAGTACGGAGCGCATATGGGGCTATTCTACTCTCATGCCTTCCTTTCCGGGCGTAGACTACCTGCGCATCGATTCCTTGTTCGGCGAGCAAGAGCTGCTGGTGCGCCAGACGGCGCGGCGCTTCGTGGACGAGCGCGTGCTGCCGTTAATCCGGGATTGTTTCCGCGAAGCGAGATTCCCGAAACATCTGATTCCGGAGATGGCGGGGCTCGGCTTCTTGGGAGCCAACCTGGAAGGTTACGGATGCGCAGGAATGAGCAACGTGGAGTACGGTTTGTTGATGCAGGAAATCGAGCGCGGCGATTCGGGCCTGCGGAGCTTCGTCAGCGTACAAGGCGCGTTGGTGATGTATCCAATTCTCACGTACGGCAGCGAGGAGCAAAGGCAACGCTGGCTGCGGCGTTTGCAACAGGGCGAAGCAATCGGATGTTTCGGCTTGACCGAGCCTGGATTCGGATCCAATCCGGGTGGAATGCTTACGCGCGCGCGGCGCGATGGATCGCACTGGATTCTGGACGGAGAGAAGACTTGGATCACCAATGGTTCAGTCGCGGACGTCGCAGTGGTGTGGGCCCGGACGGACCAGGGCATTCGGGGATTCCTGGTAGAGCGGGGAACGCCGGGATTCACATCCTCGGAGATTCACGGCAAGCTCTCCATGCGAGCTTCGGTCACATCGAGCCTGGCGTTCCACGAATGCCGCATTTCTCTCGATTCCGCTCTACCGGAAGCAAGAGGCCTGAAAGCCGCGCTCATGTGCCTTACGCAAGCGCGATATGGAATCGGATGGGGAACCATCGGCGCGGCCATGGATTGCTACGAAACCGCACGATCCTACGCGGTGGAGCGGAAGCAGTTCGACAACCAGCCGATCGCCTCTCATCAATTGGTGCAGGAGAAACTGGCGTGGATGATCACCGAGATCACCAAAGCGCAGCTGCTGGCGTTGCATGTAGGGCGGCTGAAAGACCGGGGCCAGGCCGAGCCGGCGCACATCTCCATGCTGAAGCGCAACAACGCCGCCATCGCGCTGGATTGCGCGCGGCTGGCCCGCGATCTTCTGGGCGCCAACGGAATCACGGACGAATATCCGCTGATGCGTCACATGTGCAACCTGGAGACGGTGAAAACCTACGAGGGCACCGACCACATTCATGCGCTGGCGATTGGCGAGCGGGTGACCGGCATCGGGGCGTACCGATAGCGGCGCGATTGCTTTCGTAAACTAGAAGCAATGGCGCAATACTTCACTTTGGCCGAAGCGCAGCGGCTCATTCCGGAAGTCGAGCGATTTCTGCGGGACGCTTTGTTTCACCGCGAGGAAGCGATGAAGGCCCAGAGCGAGTTGGAAGCGGTCTCGGAGCGCATCCGCATGGCCGGCGGAAGCCGCGTGAACCCGGCGCAGCTCTTGGCGGTGCGCGCGCGCTTTGGAGCTTCCACCGATGCATTGAAGGAAGCACTCGAACGTATTGAGCGCACCGGCGCGGTGGTGAAGGATCTGGACATCGGCCTGATCGATTTCATGAGCCGCTTCCAGGACCGCGACGTGTGCCTGTGCTGGAAGCTGGGAGAGCGCGGAATCGAATATTGGCACGGAGCCGAAGAAGGATTCCGCGGACGCAAGCCGATCGATCGCGAGTTTCTCGAAGGCCACGGCGGAGAGAGCGGCTCACCGAAGCGAGGTGGGGAGCGCCTCAATTGACACCCTTCCGGCGCGCCCGATACACTGAAAACTAAGGGATGCTTCTCGCTCGCGAGTTCGTCAACTACATTTCACGCCAGATCGTCCGGAAACTGAGCCCCATGTGGATTGAAACCAGCGATCCGCAAACAGCCGCGAACTTTATTGCGGATGTGGTGGAAGAGGATCTTGCGGTGGAAGACCGCCTCAACGACGAAGTGCGCGATCTGCTAAGCCAGTACAGCGACTACATGCGGCGCGAAGGCGTCAGTTATCAGGAGATGTTCCGCCGCATCAAGAACACAATGATCACCCAGCGGAAGGTGATCCGCGCGTCCGGGCGCGACTCGGGCGACCAAATGAAGCTTTCCCGAGACAAAGTCAACGATATTTCACACAAAATCGTGGCGGCTTTGCGAAAAAGCCGCGATTTCCGGCTCAAGCGGGATCCGAATGAAGTGCGGCTGGAGTTGGTGAAGGTGATGACCGAGCTGCTCCAGGCCGAGGAAAAAGTGGATCGCGCGGCCCGGGTTAAAATCCGGACGCAGAAACGCGAGATCCCCGAAGGCACCGAGGAGTGGGACCTTCTGCACAAGCGCTATTATGCCGAGGAGCTGAAGAAGCTCGGCATCGACTTGTCGCACTAGCGTGGCACAGGCTTTCCGGTTTGCGGACCCGTTCCGGGCAGCCTGTGAAGTCTAGTTTTCCGTCGGCGCTTTCTCTACGTGATCGACCACAATTGATTCCATCGGCGCCTTACGCGGCTCCAGTTTCAGCCCGAGCAGTTGCACGGCCTGAAACATCGACGTTCCAGAGGGATCGGAGGCGACGGGCGCCGCAGCTCCCGGTCCCGCGCCGGCGCCCGGCCCGAGTCCGCCCGGGCCCGCTGCGCCCATGCCGGCGATATCCGGCGCCATTGCCCGCGCCAAGTTCATCAATTCCTGCATCGGAAGCTCCAAGGCCACTTGGTAGTTCCCTCTCAACTCCGTCATATCGACCACCGGGCGGTCCATAAAACGCGTGAGCAGGTCCGCAAGCTGCGGCATGGCCATCTTGGACATCTCCAAGTGCATGTTGCCGTTATCGCCCATGCTCATCCGCATGTTCCCGTTGGGCCCACCCGAGATCACAGCGCCCCTTCCCTCTTGCCGGATCTTGAATTGGCCATCGGGCGTACTGATCGCAGTGACGCCTCGTCCGCCGCCGGGACCGGGCGCAGAGCTGTTCGCCTCCGCATCCGCGGCCGGCTTATCCGCATCGGGCGGCGATTCCTTCATCTTTAGTCCATTCTTACCCACTACCAGCGCGTAGACGGGCTGCTCCTTGGTGTCGCGATGAATAGACAACTTGAATCTCTCGGCCAGCAAAGCCTGAAGCATTTCAGGCACTTGGTCCTTTGAAGCTCCATCCGACAACTTCGCGAGCACGTCGAATCGCTCCTGCTTCATCCAATCCGGCCCATTGAGTTGGAAGGGCTTGATCTTGTAAGCCTGAACAATCAAGTCCGCCAGGGAGACAAAGCCAAAGTCCACTCTTGCTCCATCGATCGACATTCCGACGTGCAGTTTTCCAGCCTGGATCTGCTGAGCAAGCTGCGAGATCGGAGGCGCAGGCTTAATGGAGGCGACCTCGAACGCAGGCCCGGCTGGAGTCTGCGCGAGTGCAGCGCCCGCGAGCGCCAGCGGCAAAAAGAAGGGGCCCGCACAGCGGTGAAAAAAAAGGAACGATAAGCGCGTTCGCATGTCTCAAGGATAGCGGTTTCAGGCAGCCCTTTCCCGCCCGGCCTCGCTATAATTGGCCTTGGAGGGTCCATGAAGAGACCAACGATGCGGTGGACCGCGCTTGCGGCTCTGGCGATGGGCTTAGCCGCAAGTTCCTGCTCCCGGCGGCCGGAAGCCGGGGTGAGAAATGGGGACGCGAGGGAGCAAGCGGAAGCGTCGGATCTGGTTTCCAAGCCTGCGCCCGATTTCAGCCTGAACGACGCTACCGGAACGACCGTTAAGCTCTCCGATCTAAAAGGCAAAGTAGTGCTGCTGAATTTCTGGGCTACTTGGTGCGGACCTTGCAAAGTAGAGATCCCCTGGTTCATTTCCTTCCAGCAGCAATACAAAGATCAGAACTTCGCAGTGCTGGGCGTAGCCTTCGACGATGACGGATGGGATGCCGTGAAGCCCTACATCGCCGAGCACAAGATCAATTACCGCATCATGGTGGGCAACGATGCTCTTGACAAAGCCTATGGCGGAATCGAGTCGCTTCCGACGACGTTCATCATCGGCCGCGACGGGCGCGTTGTAAGCAGACACGTGGGATTGATCAGCAAGTCAACCTATCAAGAAGAGATCGCCCGGCTGCTGAAAGAAAAGGCGCCTGAGAACATCGGCCTATTGCGCCCACCCGGGCAGCCGGCCGCGACAAGGCAGTGAACAAACCCGCGCTCTGGATCGCCGCTGGAGCGATTGCCGTTTACCTTGCTTTCGCTTCTTTCGAAGAGCCGGACCGGCCGGCTCTAAAACCGGAGGGGGAGCGCCAATCTTCGCCCGATTTCGCGTTGAAGGACGTGTCCGGCGCGACCGTGAAACTCTCGGATTTTCGCGGCAAGGTGGTGCTATTGAATTTTTGGGCGAGTTGGTGCGCACCCTGCCGCGAAGAGATACCCTGGTTCACCGGATTCGAGCAGGAATATAAGGACCGCGGCTTTACGGTCCTGAGTGTCGCGTTCGATGAAAGAGGCTGGACCACGGTGACGCCCTACGCCCAACGCGCAAAGATCAACTATCCCGTGCTGCTGGGCGGCGAGGATCTGATGACGCTGTACGGCGGAGTGGATGCTTTGCCTGTTACTTTCCTCATTGATCGAAACGGGCGTATCGCCCGCATGCATGTGGGCGCTGCCGGAAAGAGCACGTACCGGCAAGAGATTTTGGATTTGCTAAAAGCTGAAAGCTGATAGCTTAGGAGCTTCGAGATGATGCGAATTATCGCGGCGTTGCTTTTCGTATCCAGCGCCTTCGGCCAGTCCGCTGCCGTTCTATCCCTCGCAGGCGCTCCGCCTCCCGTCCAAGCCAAGATCGGCGCGGCCGTGGACGCGAAGTTGCCGCTGCAACTTCGTCCCGGTTATCACGTTCAGAGCAACACACCCACCGACAAATACTTGATCCCGCTGAGGCTCACCTGGAATCCGGGGCCGCTGGAGCCTGTGGCCGTAACGTATCCCAAGCCGCAAATGGAAAAGTACGCCTTTTCGGAAATGCCGCAATCTGTGTTTTCGGGAAACTTCGACTTGATCACGAAATTTAAGGTTCCGCCCAATGCAATCGCCGGCCCGACGGCGATCACCGGCAAGTTGCGCTATCAGGCGTGCAACGACAACATGTGTCTGCCACCGAAGACCATGGATGTAAGTCTGCAAGTGGACATTGCGAGGTAGAGGGCATTGATTACCAAGTGGAGCAGGCTTCAGCCTGCAACGGAGGCTTTAGCCTCCGGAGCGGCGCGGGTGCTGAAGCACCCTTTGCAGGCTCGATCCTGCTCCATCTTAGTCTGGCTCTTGGCCTCGATGGTGGCGTACGCAGCTAGCCCAGCCGACTTCGGCATGGCCGAATTGAATGCCGCCATCGCCGCGCGCAATCTCAAATACAAGCCCAAGATCGCGGCGGAGCTGAATCTAGATCCGCCGGAAACCT
Organism: Bryobacteraceae bacterium; assembly: GCA_035631295.1. Classification (GTDB taxonomy): domain Bacteria; phylum Acidobacteriota; class Terriglobia; order Bryobacterales; family Bryobacteraceae; genus Palsa-187. The sequence continues at coordinate 7,743 of DASQJB010000259.1, forward strand.
TCCGAATCGATCCGTATCCGTCGGGCGGAGGCCGCATTTCCGGCGGCGATCTGCGCGGTTTGATGTATGGATTACTCGAAGCCGCCGCGCAAATGCGGACTCTGGGGCATCTGAAGTCAACGCGCGTCGCGCCGTTCCTCACGCCCCGCGGCGTCAAAGCCATGGCCGATCCCTCCGTAGTCTGGTTCGGGTCGGAGGAGTTCTGGACAGCCTATCTGGGAGGGCTGGCGCGCGACCGTTTCGACCGGCTCCAGCTTGTATTCGAGCGAATTCCAGATAGGGACATTCTCTCGGCGTTGAAGATGATTTCGCAGACAGCCTTGCGGTACGGAATAGATCTCGCGATTGGGCTCAAATCCTTCTCGACGGAGTCGGGCCCGGAGTTGCAGGAGCTGCTGGCGCAATGCGGGGCCATTCGTTCCGTATCGCTGTCCGCCGGCGACGATGTAGGCAAGCAGGCGCTGGCGGAAACGCTGGGGAGAGCCGGCCGCCGCGTCGTTCTGGACAACGGACAGCTCTGGCAGATCGATCCGTTTCCAGTCGGACCGGACGAAGAGAGAATTCGGTCCACCATCATGTCGCTCACTTCGGGTTTCGAAGTCCTGGCGCCTTTGGGCGGGCAGGGAATCGGCCTATGGGGACGGCTGGGCTACGATCCACAACCGCCCAAGGCGCCGGCGCCGACCCGCGCGGTCCGATAATACTTTTCCCTCAACGAACGCCGCTCTCGTCGCGTATTCTCTTGTGTAGTGACGGCCGGAGAACTAACGCTGGCGACCTTCCCAGGGGAACGCGACGCAAAGCAGGCTTTCGAAGAGCTGGTGGCGCAGCATCAGGCACTAGTGCTTCGAACCGCGTATCGGCTGCTTGGGCGGGTCGAGGACGCGCAGGACGCTGCGCAGGAAGTCTTTCTGCGGCTGCTTCGCAACCTGCGCCGGATCGAGGGCGACCCGAAGGCGTGGCTATACCGCGTAACGGTCAATATCTGCCGGGACTATTACCGGCGGCGAAAGCACACGGCGGAGTTGATGCCGAATCTGAAGGATTCGGCGCTTGACCCCGAGCGGACCCTGGAATTCGATGAGCGCAAGCGGCTGCTCATGCAGGCTTTGCAAAAGCTGCCGGAGCGGGAGCGGGCCGCCGTCGTGCTCCGCGATATCGAGGGGCTCTCAACGGCGGAGACGGCCGCGATTCTGGGCGTGGAGGAAGTCACCGTGCGCAGCCAGATTTCGGCCGCTCGCGTCAAGCTGGCGAAATATGTAAGGAGCCGGAAATGACCTGCCAAGAGTGTGAGTTGAGATTTGCGGAGGGCGAGTTCGGCGCGGCCGTAGAAGATCACCTGCTCGAATGCCCGGAATGCCGCGCGCTCGCGGAGGAGTTGCGCGAGAACGCCGTCGCTCTGGCGGCGATGCGAGAGGAAGTGGCTCCCATCCTGCTGCCGCAGCCCAGGCCTCGCTCACGGATCTGGATTCCCGCCGCGGTTGCAGCGGCCCTGGTGCTGCTGGCGCTCGGACTGCCTCGGCATCGGGTCCGAACGCCGGCGCCTCCGCCCATCGCGCCAGTGGCTGCTCCGTCGCCCGCGTCAACGCTGGTGGGGCCGGCGCCCGCCGCAGCTTCCGTTACGCGAAAGCGAACTTACAAAGCCGCGACCGTTAGGGAGCGATTTGCTCCCAGACCGGCGCAGCCCGAAGAGACTTTTATGGTGAAAATGCTCACGCCTGATCCCGATGTCGTGATCTATTGGATTGTTGAGCCGAAGGAGAGAACGGAATGAAACGAATTTTTTTGATTTTGTTTGCAGCCACGCTGGCGTGGGCGCAAGAGACCGCGCCAAAAAACACCCAAGCGATCATCGACGTCAAGTACGCCGATGTAAACCATCTCATAAACGTGCTCAGGCAAACGTTCGTATTACCGGGAACCAACATATCGGGCGATCCAACGCTGCACGTGGTCACCGTAAGCGGCTCCCCAGACACGGTCGCCGGGGTGACCGCTGCGGTGAAAAGGTTCGACATTCCGCCTCAGTCGCAACCCGACGTAGAGCTGACCGTTTACCTGATCTCCGGTCTCACGCAGGGCCAGGGTGACGATGTCCCACAGGAACTCGCCTCGACGGTGAAGCAACTTCACGGTTTGTTTGCGTACAAATCGTACAAGTTAGCCGACTCAGTCGTGCTGCGCGGTAGGGCGGTTTCTCCCCCCGATATGAGGGGCGGGGCGCGGGTAGAGGGCGCGGCTTTAAGCGGGCGCTATTCTCTCAGCTATCAGTACTTGGCTGTGTCGGCTGATACGCCGCGAACCGTCCACATTGAGGGCCTGGATCTCCAGCTCAAACAGCCGAGAAGCGTCACTGTAGACGGGAAGACGGCCACGGAGTACAACGACACCGTCGCCCGTATCCTTACAAGTCTCGACATTCGCGAGGGCCAGAAGACGGTGGTAGGAAAATCGAGCATCGGCACGGGCGACGCCGTGATTCTAGTGATCGTTCCGAGGATCGCCGAAGAGTCGGTCCCTCAAAAGAACTAATGCTCCGTCCAATCGACGAGCGCATGCGACGGGAAGCCGGCCGCCATGCTACTGGCGTCCGGCTCGATCCGTTGAATGTTTCCGTTTACACGCGGCGCACAACATTCGTCAGCAGCGACACAAGGAATAGAACCAAGAAAACGAAGAACAGGATCTTGGCCACTCCTGCTGCTGCGAAAGCGATGGCCCCGAAACCGAGCAACCCTGCCACCAGCGCCACGATCAAAAACATCAAGGTCCAATAAAGCATGGTGACCTCCGCCAACCAGCCTGCACGTTTAGGCGCGTTTTTGTAAGTCCATTAGATTGTATGCCGGCGACCTCGACGGTCCCACAACAATGGCCGGAAAGATTTTCCGGTCTCGCCCGAATCGTGAAGAGCCTCAGAGAGACAAAGGCGTCAAAAGAAGTAATGCTTCGTCCAATCGACAAGCATATGAAGCAGCGCCGAAGAGCAAATGCTGGAAGCCTTTTGAAACACCTTGCCGTATGCGAACCCGGCGATGGACGCAAGAATCGCGTAGCGCCAGTTCGGCTGCGCTTGTGGTCCATTATTCAGATGAGCGCAGCCGAAGATCACCGAGGCGATAACCAGCGTACGTGTGGTTTCCCCGAATCGCTGCATCAAGAGATTCTGAATCAACCCGCGGAAGAGAATCTCTTCGGGCAGCGCGGTTCCTAGAAAGATCAAGCCGAAGGCAGCCGCCATCGTACGCGGCGAGGCTGTGGATGCGTGCGGGGCCGGAATGAACCCGACAGAATAGCCCAGCGCCGCGAGCACCGGAGCAACCGCAATATACTCAGCCAGAGGGAAGCTGAAATCCGCGTTGCGGACGGGCAAGGCATATTTCATTCCCGAGAACGAACGAAAACAAAGGAACAGCGTCAATCCCAGAAGGATCGCAATTCCGTAAGCTACGCTATGTAGAATCCCTTGGGCCTGCCGAGGTACGAGTGCCGCCCCAGCCGAAAACTCGAGCGGCAGCCACAGCAAGAGAACGCAAACGAAATCGAGCGCCGCCGGTCTCTTGGCCGGCCCAATGCCCTGCCAGTATGCGCATAACACTGGCGCCGACGTGTATACCAGCGCCAGCAGCGCAAACGGAATCCTGAACGCTCCCGCGAGCGCCGCGGCAATGCAAAAGACGCCTGTCAGAAGCAAAGGCGCAACCCAGATCAGGCCGGGGCGGAGATGAAGGGCTCCTCGCAACCGGTTCTGTACCGCCCTTGAGAATAGCGAGAGAATCGCCGCCAGCAGCAGTACTAGCAAAGAAATGAAAAAGGAATTAGCCACAGAGGAATACAGATGAAGGCAGATTGAAAGCGGAGGAATGATCCGTGTTCATCAGCGTCCATCCGTGGCCGATATCGGTCTTCAGGGGTTGAATACAGGCGCGTAATATCCATGCCGCGCGCGCACCACCAGGTCTCGCCGGTTCTTCACTTTGACCTCCACGTTGTGGTAAAGGCCGTCGGCCTTCAGCGGCACGGGGCGATACAGCGCGATGTATTGATGCCTCAGCTCATTGGCGATATTTTCAAAAGACTGCGCCAGATCCGTGGCC
>DASQJB010000260.1:0-2393 GCA_035631295.1 Bryobacteraceae bacterium
GGTTCGATGCTCGCGCTGGGGCACAATCTGTGGCCCCGGTTTTTCTTCTTCAGTATGGGCTTCGGCCTGCTGATCGCCATTCGCGGAGCCATGCGGCTGCCCGAGCTGCTCTTGCAAGCCTTCGGCGCTGCCCCGCTTTGGCGCGTTCGAGCCGGCTACGCCTTCTGTGCCTTGTTTATTCTGGCCTCGCTCAGCACTGTGCCGCGAGCCTATGCCCTACCGAAACAAGATTTCACCGGCGCCCGCGATTACGTCGAACACGAGCTTGGCTTGACGCGGAGCGTCGCCGTCGTAGGCTTGGCTGCGCACGCCTACACCGAGTACTACGCTCCCCAATGGCCCGTCGCCGAAACGGCGGACCAACTGAAAACCCTTCATCCGGACTTCCTGGTCTACACGCTGCCCATCGAGTTGAAGGCCGCCCATCCCGATATTTGGCAGGCCGTACAATTGGATTTCGAGACCGTCAAGATCTTTCCGGGGACATTGGGCGGCGGCGAAGTCTACGTCTGCCGGGCGCAGAGGGTGTCCGGCGGAGCCAGCCAGGCTGCTTTACGCTAAGAGATGGAAGTTTCGCTCATCCGCATATATCTGCTCGCCGGTCTGATTCTCCACAAGGCTGTCTGGGAGATCTTGAAGCGCCGTGGACCCGCCGCTGCTCCGGCTCCCGCGCCGTCGAGTAAAGCCCGCGTGCTGTCTCTCATCAAGATTGCGATCCTGGCGGGCATCGTCGCGCAAACGCTCGCGCCCGAAATCGCTCCGATTTCGAGCCAGCCGCAAACGTTGCGCGCCGTGGGCATCGCGATCTACACGCTCGGCCTCATGATGGCGGTTGTCGCCCGTTGTCAGCTTGGCCGCAACTGGTCCGATATCGAAAAGTCTCGCGTCAAACGCGATCACATGTTGGTCGCGCACGGGATCTACCGCTGGGTCCGGCATCCCATATACGCCGGTGATCTGCTGCTGCTGCTCGGGCTAGAGCTGGCGCTCAATTCCTGGACCGCCTTGGGCGTTTCGCCCCTGGCCTGTACGTCCGCCAAAAGGCCGCGAGCGAGGAACGGGATCTGGCGAGGATGCTCGCCGGATACGACGACTACTGCCGCCGCACGCCCGCTTTCTGCCGTTCCTGCCGAGCTAACCCGTTCCAACCAATTCCGCCAAAAGCCGCTAATTATTGGCCGCTCCAGAACTGTTCAAACGTTCTTGGGCTGGTAACACCCCGATGAAGGGGACAACAACTCAAGGAGATCCAACACGGCGAATGCGGCCGTGCTGATCGCTTCCGATCGTGCGCGCATGATGACGGGAACGGTTATGAACGCTACGGCGGGATCTGGCCGCGGATTAGGCCGCAGGCGAAATTCAGAAAACAACGAAGGAGTAGGCAGGTCGCCCTCTTCCTTCACATTCTGTGCGGGACCCTGGCGCCCGTGCCGATTTGTCCGCGCGTCTTCCGGCTGTTCACCGGGCGCTTTATCTGCTCTTCTTGGGACTCCACCGTCTTGCTGTACGACACATCGCGGCGACTATGCGCTCTTGATCTCGGTCCACAGCCGGTCGCGCAGCTTTTGCGATTGTGCCGTTTGCGCCGCGCCCCACTCCCCGCGGGCCAGAACCTCCGCGGACGGATATAGGACTGGATTGTCGCGCAGGGAGGGCGGCAGCAGCGCGCGCGCGGCGCCATTGGCAGTGGCGGTCTGCATCGCCGTCGCGATCTGCGCGGAAACCAAAGGCCGGAGTAAGTAATCGATGAACCGGTGCGCGGTCTCTTGCCGGCGGCTCTCGCGAAGAATCGCAATGTTGTCGCAGTATCGGCCGAAGCCCTCCGCCGGAAAGGCGAACGCCAACTTATCCGGAGCGGACTGGATCGCCTGCGCGGCGGTCACGGCCCAAGCTTGCGCCGCCGCCACGTCGCCCGCCACCAGTTGATCCCGAACCTCGGCGTTCAGATACGCGCGTAGCAGCCGCTTCTGGGCAACGGCCTCGCTCTGGGCTTTGCGCAACTGCGTTGGATCGTCCGAATTCCACGAGTATCCGAGCATCTTCAAGCACGCGCCAAGCACTTCTTCTTCGTCGTCAAGCATCGTGATCCTCCCCGCCATTCGCGCATCCCACAGATCGCGCCAAGCGTGCGGCCGCAAACCCGTTTGATAGACAATGCCCGTCACGCCCCACATGTAAGGCACGCTCCAGCGAAGCTCGGGATCCCATGGCGGACGGTGGAAGGTGGGGTCGAGCGCATCCAGATTCTGAAGCCATTCGTGCCGCAGCGGAGCGAGCAGTCCCATCTCTCGCATCGGCTGGATGAAGGCGTTCGAAGGAAATACAACATCCCACCCTGAATTGCCGCTCATCACCTTCGCGAGCATCTCTTGAACGCTTTCGTAGGTTCC
>DASQJB010000261.1:0-7267 GCA_035631295.1 Bryobacteraceae bacterium
ATACGAGATGCAGCTTGTTCGAGCTTTCGCGGCAGTTCGGCCAGAGTCGAGTGAACCTTGCCGGTCTCCGAGAAATACAGGTCCGCTTCTTTCTGTAGGTGATCGAAGCTTTCGCCGAGTTGCTCTTCGTACGCTCGCACGGCGCGAGGCAGACGTTACTCCGCCAGGGACTCTTCGGCCGGCTCGCCTTCGGACAAACCACCCGCATAAAGAGCGCGGGTTTCTTCGTCGTAGCCAGGAATCTGATCCAGCGGTACGGCTTCCTGCTCCGCCGCCATCTCTTCTTCCATGCCCTCGCCCGCGATCCGAACGCCGCGGTAGTATTCCATGCCGGTGCCGGCCGGAATCAAGCGGCCCATGATGACGTTCTCCTTCAAGCCGCGCAGATGATCCACCTTGCCGTTGATGGCGGCTTCGGTGAGCACGCGCGTGGTCTCCTGGAAACTCGCCGCAGAGATGAACGAATCGGTGGAAAGCGAGGCCTTAGTGATGCCCAGCAGCACGGTCTTCCCAGCCGCCGGCCGGCCGCCCGCTTCCTCCACCCGCTGATTTTCTTCGCGGAACTTGAATTTGTCCACGATCTCTTCGGGCAGGAATTCGGTATCGCCGATATCCTCAACCTTCACCCAGCGCATCATCTGCCGGGCAATCACTTCCAGGTGCTTGTCGTTGATGTTGACGCCCTGCAAACGGTAGACTTCCTGGATTTCGTTCACCAGGTACTTTTGCAGTTCTTTTTCGCCGAGCACGCTCATGATGTCGTGCGGGTTGCGCGGACCATCCATCAGCGGATCGCCGGCGCGCACGCGCTCGCCTTCCTGCACGTTGATATGAACGCCGCGCGGGATGGCGTATTCGCGCTGCTCGCCGTCGTCGCCGCCGATGTAGATCTTGCGCATGCCTTTGGCGATTTCGCCATACTTCACTGTGCCGTTGATCTCGCTGATCACGGCGGTTTCGCGCGGCTTGCGGGCTTCGAACAGCTCCACCACGCGCGGCAGGCCGCCCGTGATGTCCTTGGTCTTGGTGGTGGCGCGCGGGATCTTCGCCAGCACGTCCCCCGCGTGGACCTCGTCTCCGTCGGCCACGGTCAGGTGCGCGTGCATGGGCATGAGGTAGCGCTTCTCCTCATGCTTGCCGCCGCCCGCCGGCCGCACGACGAGAGCCGGAATGCGTTTTTCGTCGGGCGAATCCATCACCACCCACTGCGAGCGGCCGGTGATTTCGTCCACCTGCTCCTGCATGGTGATGCCTTCGGCCAGGTCTTTGAAATGCACAACTCCGCTCACTTCGGTGAGGATCGAGAACGTGTATGGATCCCATTCGAGCAGAACATCGTTGGCGTTGACCTTCGCTCCGTCCTCGAACAGGATCTTTGCGCCATAGACGACGGGATAGCGCTCTTTTTCGCGCTGCTTCTCGTCGACGATGGCGATGATGCCGTTACGGTTCATGGCGATCGTCTCGCCCTTGGCGTTTTTGACGGTCGTGATGCTGAGATACTTCACGAAGCCGCCGGATTTGGCGTCCTGCTTGGATTGCTCGGCCGAGCCGGTGGCGGTCCCGCCGATGTGGAACGTGCGCATGGTAAGCTGCGTTCCCGGCTCGCCGATAGATTGCGCGGAGATGATGCCTACTGCTTCGCCGCGCTCCACCAGCCGGCCCGTGGCCAGGTTGCGCCCGTAGCAAAGCTGACAGACGCCGCGCTTGGATTCGCAAGTCAGCACGGAGCGGATCTTGACTCGCTCGATGCCGGCGGCTTGAATCTGCGATGCAAGATCCTCGCTGATCTCCTGGTTGGCGTGAACCAGGACGTTTTGATCGTAGTCGAGCACATTCTCCAAAGCCACGCGGCCCACAATGCGGTCGCGCAGAGGCTCGATGATTTCGCCCGATTCGATGATGGGCTCTACATAAATGCCGTCGCTGGCGCCGCAATCGCTTTCCGTCACGATTACGTCCTGCGCGACGTCGCAAAGGCGGCGCGTCAGGTAGCCAGAGTCGGCGGTCTTCAGAGCCGTGTCGGCGAGTCCCTTGCGGGCGCCGTGCGTGGAGATGAAGTATTGCAGCACGTTCAGCCCTTCGCGGAAATTCGCGGTGATGGGCGTCTCGATGATCTCGCCCGAAGGCCGCGCCATCAGGCCGCGCATCCCGGAAAGCTGGCGGATCTGCTGCTTCGATCCGCGCGCGCCCGAGTCCGCCATGATGTAAATGGGATTGAGATAACGGCCCGTGCGGTCGTCGTCCTCCATGCGCTTGAACATTTCTTCCGAAACGCGCTCGGTCACCTTGGACCAGATTTCGACGATCTTGTTGTAGCGCTCGCCGTGGGTGATCGCGCCTTCCTGGTACTGCGATTCGACTTCGATCACGGCCTTTTCGGCATCGCGCACCAAGCCGGCCTTTTCGCCCGGCACCACCATGTCGTCGATGCCGATGGAGATGCCGGCACGAGTCGCGTAGAGGAACCCAAGCGCCTTCACTTGATCGAGCATTTGCACGGTAACAGAAAGCCCGAATTTCAAGTAGCAGTATTGGACGAGCTGCGACAGTCCCTTTTTCTTCAGAAGGCCATTGATGAAGGGCATGTCATCCGGAAGAACGTCGTTGAGAATCACCCGGCCCACCGTGGTGTCCATGTACTGCTTGTTGAACTCGATCGGCTCGGTGTGCATGACGTTCTGGTTGTCGAACGCCTTCACCAGGTCGATCACTCTGCCGGTATAGCGCAGCTTGATGGGCGTGAGCGTTTCGACCTCACCCATCTCGAGCGCGATCAGCACGTCGTCGACGGAGGCGAACGTCCGGCCCTCGCCCTTGGATCCCGGCCGCGCCTTGGTCAGATAGTAGAGGCCGAGGACCATATCCTGGGTCGGCACCGCGATGGGAGCGCCGTGGGCGGGCGAAAGGATATTGTTCGCCGAAAGCATCAGCGTGGAAGCTTCGATTTGCGCTTCCGGAGAAAGCGGGATGTGAACGGCCATCTGGTCGCCGTCGAAATCGGCGTTGAAAGCCGTGCAGGTGAGCGGATGCAGCTTAATGGCCTTGCCTTCCACCAGCACCGGCTCGAATGCCTGAATGCCCAAGCGGTGCAGCGTCGGAGCACGGTTGAGCAGAATGGGGTGGTCCTTAATGACTTCTTCCAGGATGTCCCACACCACCGCGTCCTGTTGTTCGACTAGTTCCTTGGCCTGCTTGATGGTGGTGCAATGGCCGCGCTGCTCGAGACGATGATAGATGAACGGCTTGAACAGCTCCAGCGCCATCTTCTTGGGCAACCCGCACTGGTGCAGGCGCAGCTCGGGACCGACAACGATGACCGAGCGGCCGGAGTAATCCACGCGCTTGCCGAGCAAGTTCTGTCGGAAGCGGCCCTGTTTGCCCTTGAGAGTGTCGGAAAGCGATTTGAGCGGCCGGTTGTTGGCGCCACGCAGCACCCGTCCACGCCGGCCGTTATCGAACAGCGCGTCCACGGCCTCTTGCAACATGCGCTTCTCATTGCGGACGATCACATCGGGAGCATGCAGCTCCATCAGCTTCTTAAGCCGGTTGTTGCGGTTGATGACGCGGCGGTAGAGATCGTTGAGATCGGAAGTCGCGAAGCGGCCGCCATCCAGCGGCACTAACGGGCGCAACTCGGGCGGAATCACCGGCAGCACGTCGAGAATCATCCACTCGGGTTTATTGCCGGACTTGCGGAAGCTCTCGGCGACCCGGAGGCGCTTGGCGAATTTCAGCTTCTTCTGCTGCGACGCCTCGGTCTTCATTCGCTCGCGAATCTCCTGGCTGAGGGTCTCGACATCGATTTTTCGGAGCAACTGCTTGATGCCTTCGGCGCCCATCATAGCCACGAACTTCGCCGGGTATTCCTGATCGAGCTGACGCTTTCGTTCGTCGCTGATCACTTCGCCCTTGCCGAGTCCCGGAACTTCTCCCGGATCGACCACCACAAACGCTTCAAAATAAAGGACGCGCTCGAGCTCGCGGAGGGTGATGTCGAGCAAGTAGCCGATCCGGCTGGGAAGGCCTTTGAAAAACCAGACGTGAGAACAGGGGCTGGCGAGCTCGATATGGCCCAGGCGCTCACGGCGCACACGAGAGAGAGTCACTTCAACGCCGCATTTGTCGCAGATCACGCCGCGATGTTTCATGCGCTTGTACTTGCCGCACAGACACTCCCAATCGGCGATGGGGCCGAAAATGCGGGCGCAGAATAGTCCGTCGCGCTCCGGTTTGAAGGTGCGGTAGTTGATGGTCTCGGGCTTGGTGACTTCGCCATGCGACCAGCTCCGGATCTTCTCGGGGGAGGCCAGCGAAATGCGGATCGAATCGAAATCGGCAATCAGGTTCGCGCGGTCATAAGGGGATGAACGATACATAGTAATTCCTCCTAGCAGCCGGCAGCCAGTGGCGAGTGGCCAAGGAAACCACGGCTCCGGCCCTTCCTCATTTCAACTGGGTCTTCTCCACGATCTTCCCGAGAGTCCTCAGTGTTTTCGTATTTGGGCCAGGGTTAAAAGCAAACGGCCCGACGGCTCCTTTTACGGGAGGATACACGTCGGGCGCAGTAAAGACGCGCAGGGCTAAGCCGCGCGGTAGTTCGGACGAACTGCCGAGCAGATCGCAGGGTACCAATATCACTCTTAGCTTATCACGCACAACCATGTTGCCGTGCGTGCTTTCGGCCAGGCGTTTCGTTACCAAATCAGGCCGGGCAATTCTCATAATAGCAGCCGCAGGGAGGGGCGTCAAACGGGGCGGACATGGGAACACGGGAGTGCTGCCAAGCTGGTCTCTCGCAAAGGGGCAAAGCACGCCAAGATTCTCTGACTTGTTTGCCTCCTCCGAGTCTTTGCAAGAGGTTTTAGCGCTGGGCCGCGGCGCGGAGCTGCTCTAGAATCTTGCGCCAGGGCTGCATGTCGGGGCGGATCCGGACTGCCGCCTCCAAATGCGAAATCGCCTCGGGAAGGCGGCCGGGGATTTTGATGAGCGCCATGCTGAGGTTGGCTTGGGCTTCGGCAAGATTCGGATCGATTCGCAGCGCAGCCTCAAATTCCGCGATCGCGGCGGGCGACTGGTCCGCTGACTCGGAGAGCGCGCTGCCTAAGTTATTGTGCGCCTCCGCGTAATTTGGCCGGAGACGTAGGGCTGCGCGATATTCGGCGATGGCTTCTTCGCGCCGGCCGACGTCGGAAAGCGCGCTTCCGAGATTATTGTGAGCTTCTGGATAATCGGGACGGATGCGCAAGGCCGCCTGGTATTGCGCAATCGCGTCCGGCAAGCGGCCGGGAAGATCGCTCAGGATCAGACCCAAATTATTGCGCGCTTCGGCGAGATTGGGATTCAAACGCAGAGCCGCCTCCAGATGCGGGATCGCTTCCGGCGCTAGGCCGGGGAGTTTCATCAAGACTCCCCCCAGGTTATGCTCGGCGAGCCAGCTCGAGGGATTGCGAGCCAACGTATCGCGGTAAAGCGCCTCGGCGCTGCTGTAGTTGGCGCTCTGGGACCACGTGAGGATTCCGAGCGCGGCTACCAGCGCGAAGGGCGCGAATCTTGATGCGGGAATTGCACGCGTCGCTGCTGTCATGGCCCAAGCTGCAGGAACGATGACGCCTAAGCTCGCCAGGTATTGAAAGTGGTCTGCGACATAGGAAAAGCGGAAAGGATAGACATTGATGAAGCCGAGCGCGGGAGCTAGCGCTCCCGTGAAAAAGAGAAACGCCGCGAGCGGCGCTCGACTCTTGCAAGCCAGCCACAACAGAACCGCCGCCATTGCCACTACGCCCAGCGGAAACAGGTACTCCGGCCAGTTATGTGGATCCAGCGTCCAGCGCGGATAGAAGAACATGAGATTCGCCGGCCAAATCACTTTGGCGGCATAAAACCAGATCGCGCGCCCGGCCAGCAGGCAGCGCTGAGCAAGAGACAAGGCAAACAGCGCGCCTTCGGCTCCGACGAATCGCTTTTCGACCCACGCCGTCAGAAGGCCTGATGAGACCCCGATTGCGAGCCATGGCGCGAGCGGAAGCATATCGCGTTTCCAATCCACGCGTCCGCGCCGCCACCAGAGGAGGACCAGCAGCGCGGCGGGCAGCGTCGCAGTAACGGACTTGCTCAGCAATGCCAGAACGAAGAGTCCGAGGGCGGCCAAATAGGAGGACCTTTTTCTTTTCTCGTCAAAATCCAAATAGATCATCGCCGAGCTCAGATAGAACACTGTCGACAGCGTATTCTTTTGCTCGGAGATCCACGCCACGGACTCCACGCAGATCGGGTGCAGCGCGAAAATAAGCGCCGCCAACCACGCCCCCGGGACGGAGAGACGCTTCAAGATCAGCAGGAGTAGGTGGGCCGAAAGCGCGTGCAGAACCAGATTTGCCAGGTGATAGCTGGCGACCGCGTCGCCCCAGAACCAATGCTCCAGCCAGAAGGCGCTGTGCAGCAGCGGATAATACTGCTGCGTCGCGCTCAGGTCGAACCAGATGCGCCAGAGTCCATGCCAGGACTGAAGCTCGGGGCGGGTGATGTGCGCGTCGTCGTCCCACACCAAGCCTCCGTTGAGGGCCGGGAGGTAGGCGAGCAGAACGAGGCAAAAGATGCCTGCAAACGCCGCAGCATGAGGGAGAAACCGGCTACTCAGACCTGGCGGCGGTTTCTTCGCCATGAGGAAAGTATACTGGTACGTCATGATCTGGAGCCGCGACCGCATCCTCACAACGCACGTGGGCAGCCTGCCGCGCAACGAGACGCTTTCCGATCTCCTCATCCGGCGCGAAGAGGGAGAAGCGATCGACCGGGAGCAACTGGCGCGCGAAATGGATAGCGCCGTGCGGCATGTGGTGGAAAAACAAGCCGAGGCGGGAATCGATATCGGCAACGATGGCGAGCAGCAGCGGGTGGGTTTTCAGACCTACGTGCCGCAGCGCATGTCTGGATTTGCCGGTGAATCGAAGCGCCGCCGCAGCCGCGACCATGAAGAATTCCTGGCCCTGGTGGAGAATTTGATGCGCCGCTTCCCCAAGCGCAGCCGGATGCAGAATGCCCCGGAGGCGCGAGGGGAGTTGCACTACCTGGATACGGGCGCGATCCAGCAAGAGACCGCGCGTTTCCAGGATGCCGCCAGCGGCGCCTTTATGGAGCGCTTCATGACCACGCCGTCTCCGGGAATCGTCTCCACCACCATGTTGAATGCATGGTATGACTCGCAGGAATCGTATCTCGCTGCTTTGGCGCGCGAGATGCGGCACGAATATCTCGCCATTCACCA
>DASQJB010000262.1:0-2294 GCA_035631295.1 Bryobacteraceae bacterium
TCTGCTGCGCGATGGGGAAGGAGAGTTGGTTTGCGTCAAACTCGACTTTCCCGACTATGAACTACAGCTACGGGCGTGGGAGGTTAAGGTGGGCCGGCTGAGGCTGTATCTTCTCTACAGCAACGATCCGGCCAACACCCCGATGCATCGCGGAGTCACCGGCGAGCTCTATGGCGGAGGACCAGAGTTGCGCCTTCAGCAGGAGCTGGCACTGGGGATCGGCGGATGGCGCATATTGCGCAAACTGGGCCATCGTCCGGAAGTATGCCACCTGAATGAAGGGCACGCAGCGTTTGCGGTGCTCGAGCGGGCGCATATGTTCATGCATGAGAACAATGCGTCGTTTGAGGTGGCGATGGCGGCGACACGCCCCGGCAATTTGTTCACCACCCATACGCCGGTGGCGGCGGGGTTCGATCGCTTCTCGCCTGCCATGATGCATCTTTACCTGCAGTGGTATGCGACCGAACGCCTGAAAATCAGTTTCGGCGATCTGATGGCGCTAGGCCGCGCCAACCCCGACGATCCCGATGAGCCGTTCAACATGGCCTATCTGGCCATCCGCGGCGCAGGCGCCGTTAATGGTGTCAGCAAGCTCCATGGTTCGGTGAGCCGGTCTATTTTTCATATTTTGTTTCCCGGCTGGCCGCTGGATGAAATTCCAGTCGGCAGCGTCACCAACGGTGTGCATACCGCGAGCTGGGGCTCCGAATTTGCGGATCGTCTGTGGACTAACGCCTGCGGGAGCGAGCGCTGGCTTGGGACGACGGAAGGAATTTCCGAGAAGATCAGGGCGTTGCCCGATGACGCCATCTGGGATCTTCGGAGCAAAAACTGTCAGGAGCTGGTGCGATTTGTCCGCCTCCGCGGCGAACGTCAAATGGCATCCTACAGCGCATCCAGGGATCTGATTCAAATCGCCAAGACGTTGTTCGATCCCAACGCGCTCACGATTGGATTCGCAAGACGGTTCGCTACCTACAAAAGGCCTAATATTCTGCTGCACGACCCCGAGCGCCTGGCGCGAATCCTGACTGACCAGCATCGCCCGGTTCAACTGGTGATTGCCGGGAAGGCTCATCCGGCGGATCAGGCTGGCAAGGACATGATTCGCCAATGGATCCAGTTTATCCGGCGCACTGATATCCGCGCACACGCCATTTTTCTTGTGGACTACGATCTGCTCCTGGCCGAACGAATCGTCGGCGGGGTCGATGTCTGGATCAACACGCCGCGCCGTCCTTGGGAAGCGAGCGGCACCAGTGGGATGAAAGTGCTGGTCAATGGCGGACTGAATCTTTCGGAACTCGATGGATGGTGGGCCGAAGCTTTTACACCGGAAGTCGGCTGGGGGGTGGGTGACGGCAAGGAGCACAACGAAGATCCGGGCTGGGACGCTGCCGAGGCCGCACAATTGTACGAGATCTTGGAGCGCGAAGTGATTCCGAAGTTCTACCGGCGCGATGAAAGCGGAATACCCCGCGAATGGATCGCAATGATGCGCGAAAGCATGGCGCGGCTGACCCCGCAGTTTTCCGCCAACCGAACGGTTCGGGAATATACCGAGAAATACTACCTGCCCGGTGCTGCCGCGTATCGAAAGCGCGAGGCTTCCG
Organism: Bryobacteraceae bacterium; assembly: GCA_035631295.1. GTDB lineage: Bacteria > Acidobacteriota > Terriglobia > Bryobacterales > Bryobacteraceae > Palsa-187. The sequence continues at coordinate 1,617 of DASQJB010000262.1, forward strand.
AGGGCTCTCTGGGAAAGGAAATCGTGAAATGGCGCGATGCCGTCGCGGCGAACTGGCATAAGCTCAATTTCAGACCACTTCATGTGGAGACGCGTGGCGATTTCCATGAATTCCGCGCTCAGGTATATCTCGGTGAACTGTCGCCGGATTTCGTGCAGATCGAACTGTATGCGGAGGCACACAACGGCGAGCCGTCGTTGCATCAGCCGATGGTCAGGGGTGACGCACTGGTCGGCATCGTGGGAGGGTACGCATATACCGGCCACGTGCCCTCCAATCGCCCGGCTTCCGACTACACCCCGCGGATGACGCCGATGCACCCGGATGTCAGCGCTCCCTTAGAGGCTTCGCAGATCCTCTGGCAGCATTAACCGAGGCTCTAAGGAGCTCCGGTTGAAGCAGTGGCGCTGGCTTTCACGATTCCCGAGCGCGAAGCCGGACGGTCTCCGCCCCCAGCACAACACCAGACGCGATGAACCATCAGATACAACGTTCGCGGGTTTCTTCTAGCAGTCCGTCTCGTTTCTCGTCACGACGATCGTCTCGTTTGCCTTACAAGTCTGATCAAGTTTCAGGAAACCACAAGAAGGCACCGATCGCGAACGCTATTTCCGGCGCTGCATCCATGAGGTAAATGGCTGATATGGTCCCGTTGAGACTATAGTATGCGTCGATTAT
>DASQJB010000263.1:0-5674 GCA_035631295.1 Bryobacteraceae bacterium
TACGAGACGCTGCTGGTTGACGCGCTTCTCGGCGACGCAACTCTTTACACCCGCCAAGACATGGTGGAGGCAAGCTGGCGAGTAGTAGAGCCGATTCTGGAGTATTTCGAGTCGCGTAAGTTCCGGTTTCCGAATTACGACCCAGGCACGTGGGGCCCAGCCGAGGCCGACGAAATGCTAGCGCGCTTCGGCCATCAATGGCGCAACGGTTGAGCTTTATGCCGGCAGCAATCAATCCCGAAAAGATTTTAGGCGAGCTAAACCAGCTTTGGGCGGATCTCGACAGCCAGGCATCAGCCGCCGGGGGCGTGCTACGGGCATGCTCGATGACGCTGGCAGTGGCGGCGAAGGACGAAGACGACGCCGCGCAAGCGCGCCGGACGATCGGCGTCATCATGCACGATCAGCCGTGCCGGGCGTTGGTTGTGAAAATGCAAGACGGGGCGGAGCTGGCAGGGCGCGTTTTCGCCGAATGTTGGATGCCGTTCGGAGGCCAGCAGCAGATCTGTTCGGAGGGCGTGGAGATTACGGCCGTTCCGGACCGCTTCGCCGAAGTTGCGCGCGTTCTCACGCCTTTGCGCGCGCCGGATCTTCCCCTGGTGCTGTGGTGCCGCGGGCCAATGGCATTTTCGCTGCGGGCTTTTGACTATTTGTTCCCGCTCGCCGACAAAGTGATTCTCGATTCGACCGCTGTTTCCAGCGCTGCTTCCGCGCTCGCGTTTCTGCGGCTCCTTCGCAGCCGCGGCCACCTGGTGGCCGATCTTGCCTGGACGCAGCTTACTCCCTGTCGCCAAACGCTGGCGCATTTGTTTCAGGAGCAGGGGCTAAAGCCGGGCGATGTAAAATCCGCCCGCGTGGCCTATTCCGGCTCAGCTCCTTGCACGGCAGCGCTGTATTTCGCGTCCTGGATTCGGCTGGCTTTGCCCGCCGTCCCCGTTCGTTTGGAGGCGATAAAAGGAGACGCCGGGTTGCGAGGCGTGACGCTCTTCGTCGACCCCAAGTCGAACCAAAAGGGCGACGTGGCGCTGACTTTATCAGGTCCGTCGCAGCTCGAGGTCCGCGGTTGCGGTCACGGGTACCGTTCTTCTATGCCCGCTTCGGACGAGGCCGCCCTGATGCGGGAAGAGCTAAAAATTCTAGGCCGGGATTCGGTCTTCGAGCGAGCACTGGGATGAAGCTGCATCGTTATCCGGACGCGGAAGCGGCGGCTGAAGCCTGCGCCACGCATATCCTCGAGCGGCTGCGGGCCGGGGGCGCGACCTTCGCGATTTCTGGAGGCTCATCTCCTCGCCGCATGTTCGAGATCTTCGGGGCCGCGCAACTCAACTGGAGCAAAGTTCACGTTTTTTGGGTGGACGAGCGCGTGGTCCCGCCTACGGATCCGCAGAGCAATTATAAGCTTGCGTTCGATACATGGCTCGGACCGGCGAATTTCCCGCCGGCCAATATTCACCGCGTCCAGACCGAGCTCGGGCCCCAGGAAGCTGCGCGCCGGTATGAGGAAGAGATTCGCCGGCATTTCGCGCTTAAGCCCGGCGAGCTGCCCCGTTTCGACCTGGTCCATCGGGGCATGGGGCCGGATGGCCACACCGCCAGCTTGTTTCCGGGTGAGCCTCTGATTGCAGATACTTCGGGAATCGCTGCGGCGGTTTGGGCGGAAAAGATGAAGCAATGGCGGGTGACTCTGCTTAAGGGCGTGCTCGAATCGGCACGCAACACCGTGATGCTGGTGACCGGCTCGGATAAGGCCGCGGTCCTCCGCGAAGTGCTGGAGGGCGAATACCGTCCGAGCCAATACCCCGCTCAGATCGCCTCGCGCGCCGAAAGCTGCGATTGGTTCCTAGACGCATCCGCCGCGGCCCAGGCGCGCCCGTGAGGGAGTGCGTAGTGGCGCAGGCACTCTTGCCTGCCGTCTCGACACTTGTGTCGAGACCTGCGGAATCGACCGCTTATGCTGCGGCAGGAGACCAATGAACCCCTCCCATCCATCGGCTCGATTCCGAATTGAAGAAGACGCCCTGGGCGAAGTCCCCGTTCCGGCGGACCATCTCTGGGGCGCGCAGACCGAGCGCTCCCGCCACAATTTCCCGATCGGAGTAGAGCGCTATCGCTGGGGCCGTTCGGTGATCCGCGCTTTCGGGATTCTGAAGAAGTGCGCGGCCCTGGCGAACGCGGAGCTTGGGCAGTTGCCGCGCGAGAAGGCCGATTGGATCGCGCGCGCGGCGCAGGAAGTGATCGCCGGCAAGCTGGATGGCGAATTTCCTCTGGTGATCTTCCAAACCGGATCGGGCACCCAAACCAACATGAACGCTAACGAAGTGATCGCCAATCGTGCAATCCAACTCGCGGGCGGACAAGTGGGATCGAAGAAGCCGATCCATCCCAACGACGACGTGAACCGGAGCCAGTCATCCAACGACGCTTTCCCCACGGTGATGCACATCGCGACGGTGGAACAGTTGGTGGGCGCGCTGATGCCGGCGATCCGAGGCCTGCGTGAAACTTTAGACGCCAAGTCCAAGGCGTTCTCCGGATTCGTCATGATCGGGCGGACGCATCTTCAGGACGCGACGCCATTGACGCTCGGACAAGCGATTTCCGGATGGGTGGCGCAGCTTGACGATGCGATGGAGGCGGTCCGGCGAACGCTGCCCGGCGTGCTTGCTCTTGCGATTGGAGGAACGGCGGTGGGCACGGGGTTGAATGCCGATCCTCGCTTCGGCGAGCTCACGGCGCGCAAGATCGCTGAAGAAACCGGAAAGCCGTTTGTCTCCGCGCCGAACAAGTTCGCGGCGCTCTCCGCGCACGACGCCATGGTCAACGTGAGCGCGGCCTTGCGCACGCTCGCGGGCGCGCTGATGAAGATCGCCAATGACGTTCGCTGGTACGCCTGCGGCCCGCGAGCCGGACTGGGGGAGCTGAGAATTCCGGAAAACGAGCCTGGCTCGTCGATCATGCCCGGCAAGATCAATCCGACTCAATGTGAAGCGTTGACCATGGCGGCCGTGCAGGTCTTTGGCTTCGATCACGCGGTGGCGTTCGCCGGATCGCAGGGAAATTTTCAACTCAACGTGTACAAACCCGTCATCCTACATAATGTGTTGGAAGCGATCCAGCTTCTGACGGAGGCCACAGGCTCATTTAACGAGCGCTGCGCCGCCGGAATCGAGCCGGACGAAAGGCGCATCCGGGAGCATTTGGAGAATTCGCTCATGCTGGTGACGGCGCTCACGCCGCATATCGGATACGAGAAGGCGGCGCAGATTTCTCTCCGGGCGTACCGCGAGGATCTGAGTCTGCGCGAAGCCGCGCTGAAACTTGGCTTTCTTACGGAGGATCAATTCGATGAATGGGTGCGTCCGGAGGAGATGACACACCCAACCAGACGGTTACAGAGCCGCGACCAGAGAGAGCGGTCATAGGGCCGAGCGTGTATATTACAATGACGTTGTTTGGCCCAGAGCGGAGACATGGAAAAACTTGCTGACTAGCCTGCGAACCCTGATCCGGCTGTTGATCACGCTGATCCTTTCGGCCTCTCTTTTGCCGGCGGTCACACCCGCCAAGAAGAAGCACACGAAAAGCGGGGCTGCGAAACGCGCACTCACCAATGCGGCGTTTTCAGTCCCTGGGAAGACGATAACCGCCGCGCCGCTGGCCGCGGCCAAAAGGACCGCGTCTTCGATTAAAGTAAGCAGGGTTAAAGCGAGCGGGCCTTGGCGCGCTCCTACCTATGCCGACGCCACGGCTGGCGACTACGTGGAAGGGGACGATCCCGTAGTCCGGCGCGCCGCCGTCGACGCTCTCGGGAAACTGAACGGCGCCGTGGTGGTGATGGATCCCTTCACTGGCCGCGTTCTCACCATCGTCAATCAAAAGGTCGCTCTCAAGAACGGTTTCCAACCGTGCTCCACCATCAAGATTCCCGTCGCGCTCGCGGCTCTGAGCGAGAGCATCGTGGACCGCACCACCCTCCTCCGCATATACGGCGGCACAACCCTCTCTATGACGGATGCGATCGCTCGATCCAATAACGCCTATTTCGCCAGCTTGGGCGAAAAGCTGGGGTTCGAACGAGTGAGCTACTACGCGCGGCTGTTCGGGCTGGGCGAAAAAGCCGGCCTGGACATCGACGGCGAGCAATCCGGCGTCCTGCCTCCGGAAACTCCCAAGAGTGGTATGGGCATGATGACCAGCTTCGGCGACGGGATTTTGCTGACGCCGCTGGAATACGCCGCGCTGATCGGCGCCGTAGCTAACGGCGGGACGTTGTATTATTTGCGATACCCGAAAAATCAACCGGGGGACGGCGCGCTCATTCCGCAAATTAAGCGCCGCCTCGATATCGCAGATCTGATTCCTGAAATAAAGCCCGGCATGATGGGCGCAGTGGAATACGGTACGGCCCGGCGCGCGGTCTTCGATCCAAACGGACCGATGTATGGAAAAACCGGAACCTGCACGGATTACCGCACGCCCACGCATTTAGGATGGTTCGGGTCCTTCATGGAAGCCGGCAATCAGAAGGTGGTCGTGGTTGTTTTGCTTACGGGCGGCGGCGCGGTGAGCGGTCCGGCGGCGGCGGGAGTCGCGGGGCAGGTCTACCGGAACCTCGATGCCCAAAACTTCTTCGCGCAACATTTCTTGACGCAACCGGCTGGGCGGCCCGCGCTCGCCGCAGCTCAGTAGCGGCCGCCTCAGATGAGAATCGCCCGCCTGGCGCTGGTGCTAGGCGGCGTACTGTGCCGGTTGCAAGCCCAGACCGTGCGCGATCAAGCGCGGCTTCAGGATCTGAGCTTCGTCACGACGCAACTGCCCTAGTTGCACGCGAATTTCTTCTTCCAACTCGACCCGGCCGCGTTTGCTCAGGCCGCAAGCACTCTTCAGACCCAGGTTCCCACGCTGACCGATGCGCAGTTCTACGTGGGGCTCGCGCAGCTCGCCGCCATGGCGGGCGACGCCCACACGTTTATAAACTTGAGCGACAGCGCCGCCGCCAGCGCGGGATTCCAAACGTTCCCGCTCAACTTCCTCTGGATGGACGACGGCGTTTTCGTCACGGGCGCAGCCCCCGAGTACGCCCAAGCCATAGGCGCGCGCCTGGTGCAAGTCGGAGCCACGCCTATCGATCAGGTGGTGCGCCTGTTGGGAGCGGTGATCCCCAGCGAGAATCCGCAATGGCTCCATTATCGCGTTCAAGACTATCTTCGCGGACAACAAATCTTACAGGGCCTTGGCGTTCTGCCACAGGATCCCACATCACCCCTGACGTTTTTAGAATCTGGCTGGAAACGAATTCACGCTGCAAGTCTCGCCCGGCGTTGAGTCCATAAAGTTCGCCCCAAGTACGAGCCAAGGACCCGAGAGTCTGTATATCGCGAGCAATGCGGGCCTCTTGAACAGCGGGCAAAGCTATTCCTTCAACTATGTGTCCGCTCTGCACTTGCTATATGTGTGGTATCTGCGCTGTCAGAGCGATCCCGCCAATCCGTTTCCTTCGTTGCGGCCGTCGTGTTCCAGGCGTTAGACGCCAGTCCAGCTGACGCTTTTGTCCTCGATTTGCGCGACAACACAGGCGGAGATTCCAGCGTCATCAACCCCCTGCTCAACGGCCTCGCGCAGCGAGCCTCCGCGCTCGTATCCAACCCCAACTTCCGCTTTTACGAAATCATCA
>DASQJB010000264.1:0-35580 GCA_035631295.1 Bryobacteraceae bacterium
ATCGCTCGCACACTGCGTTGGCCTTGGGGGCTCGCACGGGCGTCCGCAAAACTCGCATACCCAGGTTCGCTAGACCTTGGTCGACGTCCTTAGCGAAGCTGCTGTCGCGAATCGAAGCAGAGTGCGCTCCAAGAAGCTCGCTTCCGAACCCGCAGCTACAGCGCGTCCCCTTACTTCCTCGAAAAGTGGGGATTTCGGTAACTTAACGGTATCCCGTATATCGTCCACGATAGTCGAGCTCGCGGTTCAACTTCCTGTTTGCGACAACTCGAAATCTATCATCGTTGGCCCGAACGGAGAGCCAGACGAGAGCGAGAAAAAGGCCGCGGTCCGGTAGAATATCGATTCGAGAACAGAAGGGAGCTCTACATGAGTCAGGTGGGACCCGCGCCGATTAGAGCAAATCACTTGCGGCGCGCCATCGGGCGTTGGAGCTTAACGGCGCTGATGGTGAATACAATGATTGGCGCAAGCGCCTTTGGTGTGCCGTCCTTGCTGGCAGCCCATCTTGGGAAGTTGAGCCCACAGGCTTATTATGCGGCGGCAGGGGGTGTGGGTGCCATCGCCGCATGTCTGGCAGAAGTCTCTTCTCAGTTTCGAACAACGGGAGGCCCTTATCTCTATGCCAGAGCCGCTTTCGGACGCTTTGCGAGTATCCAAGTGGGCTGGCTCTTGTGGGTTTCGCGGATCGCGGCTTCCTCTGCTGTAGCAAACCTCTTCATTTCATATTTGAGTCAGTTTTTCCCGGACGTCGCGATTCCTTCTTCACGTGCAATCGTGCTGACGTTGCTTATCGGCTTTCTGGCGACCGTCAACTATCGCGGTGTGAGTGGGGGCGTGCTGATAAACAACTTTTTCACTCTCACCAAGCTGATTCTGCTGGTACTCTTGGCGGGTGGCGGACTAGCAGCGCTGCTGCTCCACCCCGCGATCCGTGCCACCCCAGACACGGTATCGCCGAACACGTCGGATTGGTTCGAAGCCATCATTCTCATGGTCTATGCCTACGGCGGATTTGAGTCAGCCCTTATCGCGTCCGGAGAAGCACGTGATCCGCGCAAAGATGCTCCGATGGCTCTCCTTATCGCTTTACTAACGGCCACGGCTGTGTACATATCCTTGCAATACGTTGTCCTCCATATCGTCCCACACGCAGCGGCTACGGCCACTCCTGCTGTCGATGTGGCAAAGCGTCTGGTCGGGCCGCTTGGAACAACTCTGGTGACAGCCGCCATTCTGGTTTCCATCTATGGATATCTCTCTGCGACCATGTTGCATACGCCGCGCCTAACGCTTGCAATGGGAGAACAAGGCGATCTTCCTGGCTTCTTTGCTGCGATCCATCCGCGTTTCCAGTCACCTCATCTGTCCATTGTGGCTTTTGCTGTGCTTCTCGCCGCTTTCTCGATTGCTGGCAGCTTTCGTTGGAACGCTATTCTCTCTGCGACCTCCAGACTGTTCGTCTATGGCTGTATTGCTGCCGCTCTTCCGGCGCTGAGAAGGAAACATCCATCCACGGATGCCTTTCGCCTGCCGTTCGGACCGTTGTTCGCTGCTTTGGCTCTCGTATTTACTGCAGTGCTGGTCACAAGAATCGGTATAGGCGGCCTCGCCGTCATTGGTGCCTCATCGGTCGCTGCAACATTTACCTGGTTCTGGAGACGTCGGAAGCTACAATCCCCCAAAGCTGCCGCATCCACTGACGGTGTGGGTAGAGCTTAGGGGAACACACTGAGGGATCACAGGTTTTGCAAAATGGCAATCCAAAAGCTAGCTTCTTCACCCAGCTTGACGGAAAACGCGCTACTTCCATCTCGTGCATTGGCGGCCTTCACGGTAAGGGAATGGTATGTGGGATTTCCGGTAACTTACCGGTATCCCTCTATTTCGTCCACAACCCTGTTGGCTTAAACCTCCATCGCCCTGGCCTCCGTGATTCAGGTATGGCCGGTTTTGGGTGATCACCGAGGGTAGGCCGGAAAGGTTAGCGCCCCATCGGCGGATAGACTTTCCGATGCCTCCGAAAACTCAAAAGAAAGCTACTGCGCTGCAACCTCTTGGTCATTCCCGTACCTCATTGCGATGCGCCTCTTTGCGCTTGTCCCGAAAGGTGTGACAACTAGCTGACACTGTTTACCGTGATGGCTCCCTTGAATCGGATAATCAAATTACTCTGGTCGCGCGGCGAAGTAGACCGGCGCCGTTTCATCGCAGTATGATTCAATGCCAGAACGCGGATCACTTGCCCTTCAAGTGCGGGGCGTCCCTTTCGTTCTCGTTGCAGATGTACTCGTGGACTTCCTCACCCGGGACCAGGTCCCAGGTCTGCCGGATTTTCCAGGGTTTCGTAAACGTGCCCGGATCTTCGATCGTCACCTCCTTCTCGATGTGGCCCGCATCCGGACGCCGGTAGCGTTGCACCACATGCAGCATTTCGGTATGCGGGTACAAGCCGATCCAACTCCGATCGTTGAAGCCGGTAGTATCCACAACCAGCGTATCGCCCTCCCAGCGCCCGATCGACTCTCCCATCCAAGTCGGAAACGAATTGCCGGAGTGACGGCGGCCGTCAGTAAATATCTGAACAAAATTAGGCGTGGTTCCTCCTTCCCATAGAATCGCGATAATGGCAGGAGTTTGAATGACTCTATAAATCAGCGGTGAAACCAATGAAATTTCAACCGGCAAACATGAGTCCCCCGGCCGGCCGACTCCGCCGTTCTTGATCCTCTCGTTAGTTATGGTTTCGGCCCAAGGCAGCAACGCAGCGCGATCCCGATCCGGCGCGTTTCCGAGCCAGACTCCTGTGAGATCGGGATGGCCATCGTGTGTACGCGGCGCACGGCCGGCAGGCGGAGTGGTGCGCTGAATATAGGTGAAGTCGTCTCCGGGGGTACCTAGGTTGCCTCCCCACGGTAGATGGATTTCGACGCGCACAGTATGGGCTGCCTGCACCGAAACGCCCTTCTGTTGGTATTGCGGAAAGGTGAACCCAATCGGCGGAATCGTGATGTCGTAGGTTCCGACCGGCAACCGGGCCAGCGTGAAGCTCCCATCGGCTGCGCTCGTGGTCTTATATAGCGCTCCTGTCGCGGAATTCGTGGCTTGTACCAAAGCCAGCGGAACGGCTTCCCCGTCAGGATCTGTAACCCGGCCGCCAATCGTCCCCGTACGCGCCTGGCCGAACGAATGCGCGGCTAGCGCGAAAAAGCAAAACAAAACCGCAACGTAAGACATAGCTCATAGTAAACTTCAAGTGGTCTGTAGTCCACACGGCAAGGAAATGGTAAGTGGGATTATCAGAGACTGACCTCCTGAAGCCCACTGCGCTAGACCGCCAATGCGTTTCCGACCGGCAGACCTACTGCTCTTTGATGTTCACATTGCTGAATATTCTTCGATAACAACCGATGCAAGGCCGGTTGCGACGGCATAGCGGATCGCGTTGCGGGCAGCGATGGCGGGCGTGGCGGAACAGAGCGAGGACGACGAAGCTGGCAAAAAGCACCAGTAGGAAAATCAATGGTAGTGAAAACGAAATCACTGGGTGCGCGCTCTACAACATATCTCAGCTTTCTGTCGCGCGGAATCGGCCTCGGGCACATCTTTAACAGGATTGCTTGTATTGGCTCAACGGCCTACACTTCCGAAGCCGCAACCACGAGGCGAAGGCCGGGCCGCATCGGGAGAAGTTTCCGAAATCCCCGTATATCGTCCACTACCCGCGTCGGCTGAACTTTCGGATGGAGACTGAGATTGTGATCCGGCTGCTGCAAAGTAGCAGAATCCCCGCAGTCCTCGCTGGCCGATACAATCCCAAAGCACCGAAGCTGATATTGGTCCCTGCTAAGTCGCCAATCGGCTTAACGTTGCATATTCTCTTGGCGGGGTTTGTTGAACACCAAGCCTCGTCCGCCTGGCCCGTTCTGCACGGGTCCACAATACCCCAAAGCGCGAATAGAAGTTTCGGAAGAAAAGACCCGCTCAAACGCACGCAAATTTGAGCCAGCTCTGTTCTGCGCGGCAGCGCGGCGTGGCTCTATTCGAAAAGCGGCAGCGGCCGTCCGCCCTTGCACTTGGCAACTATCAGAGTAATGTCATCGTGCTGTTGATGGGAGCTGAAGTTCTCGACCTCCTCGATAATGGTCGTTATGGCGGCCGGTGGCGCCAGGTCTTGATGCCTCACTAGCGCGCCGATCAGGCGCCGTTCACCGAACTCCTCTCCTGCGGGATTGAAGGACTCAGTGATGCCATCCGTGTAGAGCACGAGGGTGTCCCCCGGGAAGAGCCGACGTTCGGCGATGGAACAGTCCCATTGTTCAAAGAGCCCCAGCACGGTACAGGTTGAATCGAGCTTTTCAATGGCTCCGTCACATCGTAGGAGCAGAGGCGGGAGGTGGCCGCAGTTGGCGTAGCGCAAGCGCGCGGCCCTGTCATCATATTCGGCGAAAAAAAGCGTGGCGTACGCGCTCTCGTCGGTGTTCTCGTAAAACAGCTGATTGACCGAACGCAACATGCGTTCTGGCTCATCCAAGGCGATCGCGCATTGGCTGCGAAGATTAGCCTGCAGGTTGGCCATGAGAAGAGCCGCAGCAATCCCCTTACCCGAAATGTCGGCGATCACTAACCCGAAGCGCCCCCGGCCCAGATCCAGAAAATCGTGGTAATCCCCTCCTACTTGACGTGCCTGGATGCAAGTTCCCGCATACTCGAGGCTTTCCATAAGAGGTGGTCTTTGAGGGAAGAGCCGGGACTGCACCTGCCTGGCAATCTCGAGTTCTTGTGCGCCTCGACGTTCCGATTCAAGCTTCTCGGCAATCCGCCGCCGTTGTGTTTCTATTTCTCGATTGGCCTCGTCTAGGCCCACGAGAGCAAAGGAGTTTCCGTCCAAATCCTGAAACCGGGTGAATACTCCCCCCCAAAGCGGTGAATGCTCTTCGGAAGCGGTCCGCGTCCTGGTCAAGTCCGATGCCGCCCGGCGGCCATACTTAACTCGTCTCAGGCGTGGTGTAAACAGAAACCGAACGCCCCGTTTCCGCCATTCTTCGTACTTCGCAACAACATTTTCAGAAAGGAAAACAATCCCTGTGGGCCGACCGATCAGTTTGGCTTGCTCAGAATCGGCTTTTGGCTCGACCAGCGCAAGGACAGTGGCGCCGTCGGGAGGGGCGACCGCTACCCATCGATCACCAGACTGAAGCCGGCCATCAAACGCCAGAGTGAACCCGAGTTGCTCGACGAAGAATCTTATGCTCTGATCTTGATTTCGAACATAAACGTTGACAGCGTGAACACTGAGAAAAGGTTTTTGCCGATCGATATCCGCTGAGTCGACTCCTTTTGTGGAAACGACATCGCCCATTGGTTTGTTCTCCGGCAGCATCGCAGCAGGACTGGATGAGTGCTTGTGGACGGCTGGCGACAGAGGCACTTCTTCATTGAATCACTTCAATCCTCGTGTTACTGCTTAGTAGGCGAATACTGCGTTCCAGGTAATCACTTCTAACGATTGAGCTCACCCGCGCGATGGCTGACGCAGCTAACCGTAGCGCATCGGTGTACTACACGGACGACTGTAATATCTCCGTTCGCAGCGAGCAGACGGGCAGCGGGTGAGGGAGAGCATGACGCGATTCATCACACTGACGCTCAAGCTCGAGGTGAATGAGACGAAGAGTGCGGTGGCGCGGCTGCACGAGCGGAGGTTTCTCGGGTCTCGCTTCGCGGCTGGTCGGGAGGTCAAGCGCGTGATAGCGCCGAGCGGCTTGGATCGTTCCAGCAACGATTCGGGAAGTCACACAGCAGGCCAAGGGCGTCAGCATCGAGACGACGATAGGAGAGCTGGCTTCCATACTTGCTAGGCTGGCGCAGCTATTTTCGGCTTTGCGACGCCGGAAGTGCTGATTTACCTCACTCCCGCGTTCTCATCCGTTTCGGAATTTCCGATACTCAGCGCTTTCTCAACGAACTTGAGAAGCTTGATTTCTCATTTGGTTCGATGGAAGCTGCGCCACCGTAGGCCGATCAAGGTTTCGACCTGATTCGGCGCTGTCCGCGGCAAATAGGGTATGCTGGCCGGCGGATCCGCGGCCCATCGTGTATACCGCAGCGCCGGCGAGACACTGAGCGGCCCGAGGATCGTCTCCATTCCTAGTCCGCCGGTAGCTCCGCGATCGGACGGCCGTGTATCGTTGCGGTTCGAAGCGAGCCGGAACGATGGACCCGCCTCTGCGAACGCCTCTGCACTGGGAAGCACGGGGATCCTTACGAAACGGCCCTTGAGAAGCACCGGCAACTCCCATGTCAGAACTGTATTGGATGGAGCAGAGCTTGGCCTGACGCTCGACGTGAAATTACGGAAGTTCAAGGGACGGTAGATCCCATCGGCCTCAATAGACAGATGCTTGGGCAGCCTGACCTCCACCATGCCACCCACAAGGTAGTCGCCGGCGTCGGAGGACGACGTTGTGAAAACGGTTCCCTGCGGCCCGGGCATCGTGCTCGCGAAAGTCTGGTTCGGAAAGCCGCTCGTTGCGCTTCCACCGCCGAGGAGTCCTAGAGAAAACTGCTGAGCGCCGGCAGGCCCGATGGACAGCACCAGCGCGGTCGCGACAAGAATCGTTTGCAACTTGTATTGGGTCATAAAGATCAGGGGGCAAAGCCAATCTGCCCATAGAGCTACCGACGCCAGACGGTCAAGTGGCGTTTCATGACATTGGCCCACCTACCAGCCCTTCGGGTCCACTTCGGCGGTAACCCGTATATTGTCTACAACCCGTCGAGTTGCTCTCAGCCGCATTGCCAAAAGGCTCCGTTGGGCCGTATCAACTGCAAGCAGCTATTGCCGCCGTTCACGATGAAGCCGAGCGAGCCGAAGAAACGGATTGGCCCAAGATACTGGCGCTCTATGAGTTGCTGAAACGCATGTCCGATAATCCAATGGAGGGCGGCCTTTGGCGCCCGTACGTGTGCCACGATGGTCTAGTGCACGTCCAGGAAATCGCGATGGTGCTGCCGGTCTACAACGACTGGACATCGGTGCGGCGGCTGCTTCCGCAGATCGACGGGGCGCTGAATACTATCCGGCGCCGTGCGCGCGTGCTGCTGGTGGATGACGCCTCCGATGAGGAGCCTGAATCGGCATGGCCGCGCGCCTTCCGCAATATTGCGGACGTATCCATTCTTCATTTGCGGCGGAATCTTGGGCATCAGCGAGCGATAGCCGTGGGGTTGGCGCACGTTTACCAGAACTGGCAAGACATCGACGCGTTCATCGTCATGGACGCCGACGGCGAGGATCGCCCGGAGGACATCGTCGCGCTGCTAGAGCGGTTCGAAGCCGAAGGCGGCGGCAAGGTAGTCTTTGCGGCGCGCTCCAAGCGTCTCGAAAGCCCCGCATTCCGTTTTTTCTACCATGCCTACCGGATTCTGCATAAAGCCCTGACGGGCGTGGCTGTGCGCGTAGGCAACTTCAGCGTGGCGCCGCCGCGAGCCTTGGGAACGTTAATGGTGGCGCCAGAACTATGGAACCACTACGCCGCCGCGATCTACCGCGCACGAATTCCGCATACCTCGATCCCTCTTTCGCGCGGATCGCGCCTGGCGGGGCGGAGCAAGATGAACTTCGTCTCGCTTCTGATGCACGGGTTGAGCGCCATCTCGATATTCAGCGATGTCGTAGGCGCCCGTCTGCTGGCATTCACCGCTACGGCGATCGCCGCCACGATGGCGTTGGGCGGCGCAGCCGCATGCGTGCGCCTGTTCACCCATTTCTCTATCCCCGCGGGAGCCATCTACGCGGCCGCCATTTTAGCGATTGTCCTGGCGCAAGCATTAATTGTGTCGCTGGCGCTGGTCTTCATCATTGCGAGCGGGCGCACGGCGGCGGGCTTCCTGCCTCTCCGCGACGCCCCGCTTTTTGTAGATCGCATTGCGCAGGTGATTCCCGCTAAGGCTACCCACGCCCGTGGCTGAGTTCGCCTACATCGGCCAAGAGCTCGAAATCTTCGCTCAGGCCGTAAATTGGAAGCGCTACTTTGCGCGTTACATCGCTCCCTACCTTCGAGGCGACGTTTTGGAAGTGGGCGCGGGAATCGGCGCAAACCGGCAGATATTCGCTCATCTCGATTTCCAGCGCTGGACCAGCCTGGAGCCGGACCGGCGTCTCTTAGAGCAGTTGCGCGATTCCCTGCCCAATTGCACAAGGTGCGAGCCGGTGGCCGGAACGCTCGAAGACCTGCCGGGCCGCAGCTTCGACGCCATCCTCTACCTGGATGTCCTGGAACATATTGAAGACGACTCCGCGGAACTCCGCCGCGCCGCGGAACACCTGAAGCCCGGCGGCGCGCTCATCGTGCTGGCGCCCGCCCATGCCTGGCTATTCACGCCGTTTGACGCCGCAGTGGGCCATTTCCGGCGTTATACGAGGCGGACTCTGGCGGCAGCGGCGCCCGCGGGGCTGCGCCTCGAGAAACTCATCTATCTGGACTGCGCCGGCCTGGCGGCCTCGTTGTCCAACCGCCTCATTTTGAAACGCGCCATACCCAGCCGCGCGCAAATTCAGACTTGGGATCGCATTATCGTTCCTGTTTCGCGCCTCCTGGACCCGCTGCTCGGGTACCGGGCGGGCAAATCGGTCTTGGGAATCTGGCGGCGAGCCATGTAATATAAACGATGATGAAATCCACACGCTCCGCCTTACCTCTTGTTCCGCTGGCTGCTTCCTTGGCCGTGCTGCTGGGCGCGATCGCCGGGTGGGGCCAGCAAAAGGTTCCCTTTCAAAACGGAATTCCCGTAGCGCCCAAGGGACTCGCGGGAAAGAAGCTGCCGAACCTGCCCATGGAGTTCGACACGGCGGAGGGGCAGAGAATCCGCGTAGTCGCCGTCACCAGGGCGCTTGAATATCCCTGGAGCCTTGCGTTTCTGCCCGACGGCGCGATGCTGGTGACCGAGCGCGCGGGCCGCCTTCGAATTATTCGCAATGGCGTGCTCGACCCTAAGCCGGTGGCCGGAGCGCCGGCATCGTACTGGGCCGGCGAGTCAGGCTTGCCTGCCGCCGTGCACGGATACATGGACGTCGCCCTCCATCCACGTTTCGCCGAGAATCATCTTCTCTATCTCAGCTACACCAAGCCGCTGGAGGGGAACAAACGAGCCGTGGCGATCGCCCGGGGCCGTTTTGAAAATGGCGCGCTCACCGAAATCCGGGACATTTTCGTTTCTGATCAAGCCGGGACCTCGCGCATCGCCTTCGGGCGCGATGGCACGCTCTTCATGACCACTACGGGCAACGATCCGCAGGACCCCAACACTCTGGGCGGAAAGATTCTGCGCTTTCGCGACGATGGCGGCGCCCCGCCAGACAATCCCTTCGTGGGACAAGCGGGGCACAGGCCGGAAGTGTATGCGCTCGGAATCCGCAGCTCACTCGGCTTGGCCGTTAATCCGGGAACGGGCGAGATGTGGGAGAACGAAAACGGGCCGAACGGGGGGGACGAGATTAATATTCTAAAGCCAGGGCGCAACTACGGCTGGCCGGTGGTGAGCTACGGGCGCGACTATCCCGGTCCCTGGCACAACAAAGATGCTCCTCCGGGACACATTGGCTTCGAGCCGCCGGTGGTGATCTGGGTCCCAGCCATCGCCGTTTCTGGAATGGCCTTCTATACCGGCGATAAATTGCCGAAGTGGAAAGGCGACGTGTTCGTCGGCTCGCTGCGCACGGGCGAGATTCCCGGCACCGGCCACCTGGAGCGCATTCTGTTCAACGAGAAGATGGAGGAGCTGCGCCGCGAATCGTTGCTCACAGATTTCCGGCAGCGCATCCGCGACGTGCGTCAAGGCCCAGACGGGCTGCTTTATTTGTTGACCGACGAAAAAGAAGGCGCACTGCTACGAATCGAGCCAGCGCAGTAGTATTCCACCGCCGGTATGCTTCCTCCTGCTTTGCAGCGCAGGCTCGTGGCCCGCGTGGGCCCTCAGCCCTGCTCGAAGTGTGGAAGGCGGCCTGAGAGAGCAATGTCACTTAGTTTTGCGCCGTACGCATAAGCTGTTGATTCCGCATGTCTCGACACGAGTGTCGAGACAGCAGGCAAGAGTGCCTGCGCCACGACGAAGCCCACGTGTGGCGCAAACGCTCGTGTTTTCCGCGCTGACACTCGTCTCGGCGCCTGGTCGGCGAAGAAACACTTCTCCTTCAGAATGTTTGGCCCAGCCGCCGGTCTATCGTCAAAACTCTTTAGCGCGCCGTGACGCGCAAAGGGTTGTCCAGCCTGAACGTCAACACTGTCTCCGCGGGAACGCGGATGGCTCCACCCTTGGTGAGAACTTGGGTCAGTGCTCCTGCGCCTCCGCCGGCGCCAGCCCCGATCGCGGCTCCCTTACCGCCGCCTGCGATGGCGCCGATGATCGCGCCGATGGCAGCTCCGCCTCCCGTGTATTCGCCGGTGCGGCGGTTTACGCCGACGCCTTCCTTGCCGCGCTGGCTAAGATCGGCCGTGCTGAGCGCATACTGCTGGCCCTCCACGGAAACGGCGGCCAGATCCAGCACCAGATCCGCGGAGCCCCGGAAGCGGCCGCCCTTAGAAGCCGATTTAATAACGATCTGAGCGTTGGATCCTCGCGGAATCACCACCTCGCCTTGCTCATCGTTGACGTCTCGGGAGACTTCGGCCGCGTATGTCTGCCCCTCCACCGCTTTGCCGGAATCGATAGTTTCTTCCGCTCGTACGGGGATTTCGGTTCCGACCGGAAGATGATAGGTCTTCGTGCGGATCGCCGTTTGAGGCGGATGATAGTGATTCTCGTGCGCGGCGCTGTCAGGCGCGATGGCCGGAGGGGGCGCGCTAGTGGGCGCGGCGGCCTGCTCAGGCGGCGCGCTCGGCGGCGGAGCGCTCGGAGCCGGGGCGTCCTCGTACGCGATCGTCTTCACCTGTCCCATGGGAATGGTCTTGACGACGCCATCATCCCCCGCCACGGTGATCGCCGTGGCAGAGGCAGACTGTACGGTTCCCGCAACCTGCGTGCCGTCCGCCATCTGAATCGTGGCGCGGCGCTGCGCTTCCGCCGTTTGGGTTTTCTGGCAGGCGGAGGCCAGCAAAAAGATAGGAATTAATAGAAAAACACTACGAGCCATAACGCTTCCAGTTTACGGCCTCCCTCCGGCGATGGCGCCGATGATCAAGAAGGGCTCCGCTCCGGAGGCCACGGCGTCCGGCAACGGAGTGTCCGCCGGCTCGAGTGAAAAATCCTGTTGGCAGGCGAAAAAGCGGACGAACGCCCTGCGCTGAAGAGTGCCATGGTCGCGAATCGTGCCGCGAAGCATGGGATAGCGGGCTTCCAGAGCATCCAGAACGGACCGCTGCGTCACAGGACCGGTGACTTCCAGCGTCACCTCCCCGCCGTCAAGCTTGGCGAGCGTCCTGAGATGCGCGGGCAGCACGACGCGGATCATGTCAGAGTCTGCACTTCCACGGACAGAACGGCCGGCAGATGTTCTGCGATGGGCGTCCAGTTGTCGCCTGCGTCGCTGGAAGCGTACACTTGCCCGCCGGTAGTGCCGAAGTACACGCCGCATTTGTCCAGCGAATCCACCGCCATGGCGTCGCGCAGAATATTCACGTAGCAGTCCTTTTGCGGCAGGCCTTTTGTAAGCGGTTCCCATTCATTGCCGCCCGTCCGGCTGCGGTAAACGCGCAACTTACCCTCCAACGGTATGTGCTCGGAATCGCTCTTGATCGGGACGACGTAAATCGTCTCTGGCTCGTGCGCGTGCACGTCAATGACGAAGCCGAAGTCCGTTGGTAGGTTTCCGCTCACCTCCCGCCAGGAATCGCCCGCGTTGTCGCTGCGCATGACGTCCCAGTGCTTCTGCATGAACAGGACATCGGGCCGCGAGGCGTGCATGGCCACATGGTGGACGCAATGGCCGATTTCCGCCGTGGGATCGGGGATGTACTGCGACCGCAAACCTTGGTTAATGGGCCTCCACGTGGCTCCGCCGTCGTCCGTGCGGAACGCGCCCGCGGCGGAAATGGCGATGTAGATGCGCCCCGGGTTGCTTGGATCGAGAAGGATTGTGTGCAGACACATGCCTCCGGCGCCCGGCTGCCATTTCGGGCCGGTGCCGTGGCCACGCAGTCCGGGGAGCTCGTTCCAGCTCTTTGCGCCATCGGTAGTCTTGAAGATGGCCGCGTCCTCCACACCCGCGTAGACACTGTCGGGATCGGTGAGCGAAGGCTCCAGATGCCACACCCGCTTGAACTCCCATGGGTGTTGCGTACCGTCGTACCACTGATGCGTGGTGAGCGGCTTACCGTTCATGGGCGAGGTATCGTAGGCGAACTTGTTGCTCACCTTGGGCATTTCTCCGGGAGCCGGTATCGTCTCGCCTCCAGGCGTTTGCCAGGTCTGACCACCATCATTAGAACGCTGAATGATCTGTCCAAACCAGCCGCTGGATTGCGATGCATAGATCCGGTTCGGATCGGCGCTAGACCCCTTCACGTGGTAAATCTCCCAGCCGGTGAAATGCGGACCGGCTAAATCCCATTTCTCGCGCTTCCCATCAGAGGTCAGCACGAAAGCACCCTTGCGCGTACCGACCAACACCCGTACTTTGCTCATCTGCTCACCCCTCCAGGATTTGATGTTACCAAGGGTTGGCGGCGAGTCGAGCCCTCCTGAAGGCGGCTTATGCCACAGCGGAAACGGCGGGCCCGGCGGCGCGCCAGCGCTGTACCCAATCCGGCCGGAAGCCGGCTCGCAGAAGCGCATCCACCGCTCGATTGCAGTCGCCCAGGTCGTTCCAGGCCACTGGGCCGAGCCGGTGCACGATGAGACGGTCGGGCGCCGCGGACAAGACCTGCCGGGAGAAATCGACCGGAGGAATCCGTGCGTACGCAGATTCCTCCAGTCGAATCTCTCCGCGCGGAGCGCGCGGCATGGCCGACTGCCCGAGCGCGCCCACCACGCCCGGCGCCGCGGAGCAGATTGCCTCCAGAAAAGTCAGCACCGGCCCAACCATGACAAATGTGTTCCAGAGAGCTTGCTGCCTCAATAAAAGGCCGGCGAGCTCCCCGGAAGGCTTTTCGTAGAAGTTGCGGACGCGGTAGGCGCCCGCCCGGAAGGGGATCGGATCGCCCAGATCGACCCATCCGTACTCCACTTCAGGGCCGGTTGGCCGCGCCCCCAACAGAACAAGGCAATGCGGCTCGGCCTCCGCTAACTCGAAAGCATTCTCGACCGCCTGCACCACCACGTTTTCATCGGAGTAGTGATGGTCGGAGGGGAAGATAGCCGCCAAGGCCTCCGGCTGGCGGCGCGCTATGAATGCCAAGCTGGAAACAATGGCCGCGCCAGTGCCTCGGTTGAACGGCTGAACCATCCACTGCGGCCGGCAGTCCGCGAGAAGGGGACTATAGAAAGTCTCATGATCGCGCGTAAGTGAGAACAGAACGCGATTGCCGGGAATGCTCCGCTCGGCCCTCCGGCGCGCTTGTTCCAACAGCGTGGCGCCGCCGTAAAGAGGGCAGAATTGCTTTGGCCTCTCGTCTCCGCAGATCAGGCGGGTCAAAGGACGTAGCCTGACGCCATCGCCCCCCGCCAAAACAACGCCCCATCTTTTCTTGAAACCACCATGCTTCCCGTACCGATCTGTCATCTCATCTTTACCTGGAGTTCTTGCGCCCTCAAGCTCGTTTTTGGCTGAGGCCAGGCGGAATCGCCGAGGGCGCAGCGATTTCCGTCCTGGCCTAGCAGTCCTCCGATGATCCCCCCGGATCTAGGAGGATACTGTGGGGGATTCTCTTTCAAGGCGCTGGCTCGGCCCGGTTCTTACAGGTGATTGAAGTGACCGGCATGCGCGTTGGCCAAGCTAGCACGACAGACTCCAAAGCCAAGCTGCTCATTTACAAGCCCAAGTTCCTGGTCTTGACCGTAAAGTTGCTGGACCTGATAGTAAGGACTGCCGACAGCGCTCAAAAAATGCAGACGCTATTCAGTCTGGAAAGAGCGATGATTGCCAGCCGGTAATTGAACTAGCTCTGCCGAAATGTTGTAACGGCTCAGGCATCTTAATAAGCATGGCGTTTCAGACCCTCGAAACGGATTGCTGCGTAGTCGGCGGCGGGCCCGCCGGCATGATGCTTGGCTATTTGCTGGCCAGGGCCGGCGTACAGGTCGTGGTGCTGGAAAAGCATGGCGATTTCTTCCGCGATTTCCGCGGCGACACGGTACATCCTTCCACGCTCGAGGTGTTTAGCGAGCTTGGCCTTCTGGAGCGGTTCCTCAAGCTGCCCCACCAGGAACTGGCTTCGGCCGGCGCTGTTTTCGGAGGGTTTGCGTTCCAAGGCTTGAACTTCCGCCACGTCCCGGCGCGCTGCAAATTCATCGCAATGATGCCGCAGTGGGATTTTTTGGATTTTCTTGCGGGCGAAGCAAGAAAATTCCCGTCATTTGATCTTCGGATGCAGCATGAATGCGTCGGTCTGATGGAGGACGGACCGCGTGTCGCCGGCGTCGCGGTGCGGACTCAAGACGGCGATCTGGAGATTCGCGCCCGCCTGGTAGTAGGCTGCGATGGCCGCCATTCGACAGTCCGAAGCGCCGCTCGATTGGACTTGATGGAGTTTGGCGTTCCGTTCGACGTGCTCTGGTTCCACATCGGCCGCCACCCCGGCGATCATGAGCAGGTGCTCGGCTACGTCAATTACGGAAAAGCGCTCATCCTGCTCAACCGCGGCGACTATTTTCAGGCGGGGATGATCGTCCAGAAAGGCTCCTTTGACGAAGTGAAGCGGCGCGGCCTGGCCCAATTCCAGCACAGCATCGTGCAAATCGCTCCCTTTCTCGGAGAGCGTCTCGACGAATTGCGGAACTGGGATCAAGTGAAGCTGCTGACCGTGAAGCTCAACAGGCTTCGGAAGTGGTATCGGCCCGGGCTGCTGTGCATCGGCGACGCAGCGCACGCGATGTCGCCAGCGGGCGGCGTGGGGATCAATTTGGCGATCCAGGATGCTGTCGCTACCGCTCGGCTGCTTTCAGCGCAGCTAAAGGAGGGATGCCTTGACGAGGAAGCTCTGGCCCGTGTTCAACAACGGCGTGAATTTCCCGCTCGAATCACTCAATTCATCCAGATGGCCATCCATGCGGGGTTTGCTCGCGTCTTTCAAAATCCCGGACCAGCCAAGGCTCCGTGGCAACTCAAAGTCGCGGTCCGCATTCCGGGAGTGCAGCGCCTCCTAGGCCGAGCAGTGGGGATCGGAGCGCGGCCGGAGCACGTCTCGGAAATAATCCGCGAACCTTCTCGCCCTCGGCGGAGCCGCGTCTTGCCCGTCTGCGCCGGAATCGTAACCGGGCTCGCGGTGGCGGGAGGGTTGTTCATCCGGACCATCTTGTCGCGGCAAGGCTCGCGCCGCGCTGCGCCCCTCCTTCACTGATCGCCTATGAGGTGGATTGGTTCGGAGAGCTTTTGGCTCACGCGAGCGTGCCTTCAGCGCGGGCTAGCGCTCATCTTCCTGATCGCCTTTCTGAACGCCGTGAACCAGTTCAAGCCGTTGTTGGGCGAACGTGGGCTTTTGCCGGTTCCACAGTTCGTCAGAGAGACATCGTTTGGCTCGTCGCCAAGCCTGTTCTTCTTCGTCCCAACGGATCTCGCCTTCACCGTCTCCGCATGGCTCGGCGTGGTGCTTTCCTGCGTCGCTCTCACCGGCCTCTCCGAACGCCATGGCCTCTGGCTCTCGATGCTCGTGTGGGCCATGCTGTGGGTGCTGTACATCTCTTTTGTGAACGTCGGTCAGACGTTTTATTCATTCGGGTGGGAATCCATCCTGCTGGAAGCTTGTTTCTACGCCGTCTTTCTCGGCAACCGCGCCGCCGCCCCGCAGACCGCCGTCATCTGGCTGTTCCGCTGGCTGCTGTTTCGCATCATGTTCGGAGCCGGGATGATCAAGCTGCGCGGCGATCCTTGCTGGCGCGACTTAAGCTGCCTGGACTACTATTATGAGACCCAACCGCTGCCCAATCCGCTGAGCTGGTTTTTTCATTGGGGCCCGGAGTGGACGCATCGCGGCGGCGTGCTCTTTAATCACTTCGCCGAGCTGATCGTTCCATTCGGCTATTTTCTGCCTCAGCCGGTCAGCTCGATTGCGGGCGTGATTACGATTCTCTTTCAAGGCGGCATCTTCATAAGCGGCAATCTGTCCTGGTTGAATGCGCTCACCATGGTTCTCGCCTTCAGCACGTTCGACGGCCGCTCCCTTTCGATTCTTCTTCCCGGGCGGCCGCCACAGATGCATGCTCCGCCGCTGGCTCTGAAAATCGCAACCGCGGCCGTCGTCATTCTAGTGGCCTGGCTGAGCGTCCGTGTGGTCCGCAATCTGCTTTCTCCGAATCAGGTGATGAATACTGTGTACAATCGCTTTCACCTGGTGGGCAGCTACGGAGCATTCGGCGCCATCACGCGCCCGCGTTATGAAATCATCGTCGAAGGGACCGAGGAGGCGGTTCTCACCAGCTCCACCAAGTGGCGCGCATACGAATTCAGAGGAAAGCCAGGCGATCCCGCGCGCTTGCCGCTCCAGATCGCCCCCTATCATCTTCGTCTGGATTGGCTGATGTGGTTCGCGGCTATGTCGAGCTATCGACGCCATCCCTGGTTCGTGCATTTCGTCGGGAAGCTCCTGGAAGGCGACCGCGCCGCCTTGGGGCTATTGCGAAACAATCCTTTTCCGAGCCAACCGCCGCGCTACGTAAGGGCGCTGCTGTACGAGTACGAATTCACGTCTCCGCCCGAGCGCGCCGAAAGCGGGCAGTGGTGGAAGCGGAAGTTCGTCTCGGTCTATTTCCCTCCGGTGTCCTTGCAAATTGGGCCATTTCGCGAAATGTTGGAGAGGCAGGGATGGCTCGCGGAGTACTCGCATTAATCAAGCATTCGTAATCGGCTCCGGGCCGAATGGCCTGACCGCAGCAATCATGCTGGCGCAGGCCGGACTTCCAACGACAGTCTTCGAGGCCGAACCTGTCGTTGGCGGCGGAACGCGCTCCGCCGAACTCACGGTTCCGGGATTCCTTCACGACATCTGTTCCGCCGTTCATCCGCTTGCCGCGAGTTCCCCGGCATTCAAATCTTTTCCGCTTGCCGGGCACGGTCTGGAATGGATTGAGCCTCAGATTCCTTTGGCTCATCCCTTCGAAGACGGAAGCGCGGCGATTCTCGAACGATCCCTCGCCCGGACCTGCGAACGCCTGGGCCGCGACGGCGCCGTCTACCGGCGAGTAGTGGCGACAATGGTCGAACGCTGGCCGGTCCTGGTCTCCGAAATTCTGCGTCCGATCATTCATGCCCCTTTAGACCCGCTCTTGCTGGCACGCTTTGGAGCGCTCGCGCCGTGGCCGGCCGCATCCACGGCGCGTCTGTTGTTTCGATCTGAGCCGACGCGGGCATTATTCGCGGGTTTGGCCGCCCATTCGGTGCTCCCCCTCGAAGCCTTCGGCTCCGCCGTATTCGGATGGGTGCTTGCGACCGCGGCCCATGCCGTCGGCTGGCCCATCCCTCACGGAGGGTCGCAGAATATTGCGAACGCGCTTGCTTCCTACTTCAAAGAACTAGGAGGACGAATCGTCACTGGTACGAGAGTTCGTTCGCTCGACGAAATCGGCGCTGATTCTCTGATCCTTTGCGACGTTACGCCCCGGCAGCTAGCAGATCTCGCGGGGGCTCGGCTGCCCGCCTCCTTCCGGCAACGATTGGAGCGATACCGCTATGGTCCAGGTGTCTTCAAAATTGATTGGGCTCTGAGCGACCCCATCCCTTGGAAGGCCCGCGAATGTTCGCAGGCCGGCGCCGTTCACGTTGGTGGGACCATCGATGAAATCGCCGTGTCTGAACGCGCCGCCTGGCAAGGTCTGCCCGCGGACAGGCCCTTCGTCCTAGTCGCCCAACCTAGCTTGTTCGACTCGAGCCGCGCGCCGCTAGACAAACATACCGCCTGGGCCTATTGTCACGTTCCGCAGGCTTCCACCGTGGACATGACGGATCGCATCGAGATGCAAATCGAGCGCTTCGCTCCAGGCTTCCGCGAATGCATTCTCGCCCGGCATGCGTTCGCGCCCACGGATCTGGAACGCCACAATGCCAATCTCGTCGGCGGCGACATCACTGGCGGAGCGAATACGTTAATGCAGCTCGTGTTCCGCCCTAACCGGAGCCTGTACCGGACGCCCCTAAATGGGGTGTATCTTTGCTCCTCCTCGACGCCGCCGGGCGGAGGAGTCCACGGCATGTGCGGGTTCCACGCCGCTCGTATGGCTCTGCTCGACGGGCAGTTCGATAGCGGCTCCCCGAAAGCTCCAGGATAGTGATATCATGCGGCGGTAAGCTGTTTGCCGCGTGTTGTGATCCGAAGCGAGCGCTAATGGGATTCATCGGCAAATACCAAACGCTGGAGATCCTGGGCTCCGGCTCGATGGCCTGCGTTTACCGCGCCGAAGACCACCTGCTCGATCGCGAAGTGGCTTTGAAGGTCCTGCACCCCAACCTGGACGTGCAGCTCAAAGAGCGCTTCTACCGGGAAGCCCGAGTCGCCACGAGGCTTCGGCATCCAAACATCGCGCTGGTCTGGGACCTGAACGAATCCGAGGGCGCGACCTACATCGCGATGGAGCTGTTGCGGGGCGAGGATCTACGGCGTTACATCGAAAGGCGAAGGGTAGTGCCGTTGGCGCTAAAAGTGGAGCTGATGGCGCAAGTTTGCGACGGCCTCGCTGCCGCGCACCGGAAAGGCATTATCCACGGCGACATCCGGCCCAGCCACATCTTCATTCACGAAGAGCGGACCGCTAAGCTTCTGGATTTTGGGATGGCGCAATGGCCGGCCCAGCAAAGCGATGCGCGAAGGGACGTGCTTTCCGTCGGGGCAGTTCTGTATGAGTTTGCGGGAACCGAAGCAACAGCCTCGGGGAGATTTGAGAAAGTGCTGAGCGCGGCCGTGGAGGGAGAGATCGGCACGGCCGAAAATGTCGCTGCCGCGCTGCGGGACGTTCTCCAAGGTCTCAGCGGCGATCTGAACGGCTCGCGCAAATTTTTTAGAGTCCCCGCGGCGACGCCACTTGGCGGCCCGCTCACGCCACTGTACGGAGTACTACGAGCCCGCCAAGTGCGCGCGGATGTTGTCATTGCATTCAAGCAGGCCGGCCGTGCGCTCCGTTCCGCCGGCTATTACCTAGAAAACTCGCTCTATCGATTTTGCGGGATGCTCTTTTATGGCGTCGCCCAAAAGAAAGCGGCCAAATACTGGCGGGCGCGCGTCACGGAGATTCGAACCGCTATGGGCCGCACAGCCACGGGCCCCCACGCAGGCGGGCAAAGCCATTTGCGCTTGGTGAGCTCATGGGCGGCTCTCCAGTTAAAGTCGCGCACAACCCGATCTGGACAAGCCCCGCGGGGCGCACGCATTCCCTGGCTCGATCGGGAGCGCCCCGCGCTGTACGCCCAGGCCGCGCCCGCCGTTTCACAACCGGCCATCCGGCGGGTAACCTGGGGCGTCGCGCTGGCCTCCTTTCTTTTGTTACTGGTCATTGGGATTATGGCTGTCAGAGCGGCGAGGAAACCCGCACCTGCCGAGCAAGCGGTGGCGACGGCGGCCGTCGAAGCCGCACTGGCGGATCTGCACGAAACGCGAAGCGGCGCGGGCAAGGTCCTGGCCACTCTGACGAAGGGAACGCGCGTAAATCTGCTCGAGCGGCAGCCCTTGGGCCAGCCGGCCTTCATCCGCGTCCAGGTCGCGTCGCCGCACGGCAATTCACGGCCCGGATACTTAGCGATGCGAGACTTGGGGCAATGGGCGAGCAACGATCCGTCGGTTGCCTGGGACTTGATCCGCTCGATCCGGCCCACCGGAGACCCTACCGGCAACGTGGGCGAGGCGCATCAGCGCCAATTCCTGAGCGAGCTGGAAGACTTTGCCACGCGCTTTAACGGAACTCCGCAGGCCGAACAGGCCCGACTCCAAGAGATTACAATGCTGTTGGCTTTTGTCGATCTCTCCCAAAAGGCCGGCAAGCCCCGCTTCGAATGGCATGCGGATTTGGATCGCGCACACGGCATGTTGGCCGTGGCCGAAGCGAGTTCCGTCAACGCCGGTGCCTTTGCGCATCTGCGTTACAGGTTGGATGCGCTTGAAGAGCGGGTGACGCCGCCTGCGCCCGGGCCCTCGAAACTGGAGATCGCCTTAGCGGTCCGAGAGCAGGACCAGAGCCTCCGCGAACCCGACCAATCAACCCCGGAACGTCGTCCTGGATCAGACCGCGCCGCCGTGGCCGTGATCGCGAAGGCGAATGCAGCCGCGCCGAGGCCTGGGAATTTCATTGCGCCAGCGCTCCCTTCCGCTCTTCCGTCGCCAGCGCCGCCGAAACCGGACGCCGCGAGGCAGGGCCTATTGAGCATCGTCTGCCAGCCCGTGGACTGCGACGTCTGGACAAATCGGACCTCCAATCGGAAATATATCGGGTCGACGATTCATGGAGAGTTGTCCGCTACTCTTCCGGAGGGACCCGTCAAGATCAGCGCGACAAAAGCGGACTATGAGCCCGACCGCGAGGAGGAGACAGTCGCGATCGGTCCGGACCATCCGGCTCGCGTCGAGTTTCATCTGGCTGTGAGCCGCGTCTCGCTCGATCTCGAGGGCCGAACGCTTTTCCGGCGCATGATCCAAGCGCTCGGGGAACAGAGCGGGCTGAGAGATGCCGCAGCCGTGCTGGGAAGCGGCTTCATAGAAGTGTATCGACGAGACGGGCAGCCGTCCCGGTGGCCAGCGCCAGAGATTCTCATTCGCCCCGCTGGCCAATCCCGGTTTGCGATTCGAAAAGCCGGCCAGACATACGAGTTCACGGGCGCGGCCGACGGGAAGCGCCTTCCCCAAGACCCTGAATTTGCGGAGTTGGCAGAAGAGCTTCCGCTTGTGACCGAATATCAACTAGGGCGAGTCGTGGAGCGGCTCGACGGCAATGGTCTGAACATCACCGCCACCGGTTTGGAAGCGCGGAACGGGGAGGCCGGCGAGTTCCGGGCGCGAGGCGGAGCTGAAAATTACGTGGTGACCCTGGATTCGGGCTATCGCCCGAAGGAGATTCGGATCGAATCGGCAGGGCTCCACTCCGGCTTTCGGATTCTGTTTTCCGCCTACGAAAGCCGGGGGAGAACGTCTTATCCCAAGATGACGCAGGTGCTTCTGCCAGGCGCGCCGCGCCGCGGCGTTTTTGTGAGCTTCGAAAAACTCGAATTGAATCCACGCGCTGATCCCGAGACCTTCGCGACGAAGAAGAAGGGCGGGTTTCCTTTTCTGAAATCGCTAATAAGGCTGCATCCTACAGAATCGCGACCCTGAGGGAGCGGTAAACTTGCATCGGTTCACGGCTCCCGCGGGCTCAGCCGCCAGACATTGCCTTCGCGCAGGTTCGAGAGCCACACCGATCCATGAGCGACGCGGATGGAATCGCCGCCGGGGCCAAACCATTGCTTCACGACTTTGTTTGTGGCGGGGTCGATCTCGCTGATGGGAATTTCGAACACAGTGGCCCAGACTTGGCCCTCGCCGAAAGCGATTTCGCCTCCCGTGCCGGGCACGCCCACTTCGATATTGGCGATGAGTTTTCCGGTTTTCACATCCACACGCGAGACAGTCCCGTCGCCTTGGTTCAGTGTCCACACCGACCCCGCCCCGATGGTAAGAAAGCGCGGTCCGGGGCCGACCTGAACGGAATAAACTACCGCGTTCGACTTCGTATCCACGCCTGTGAGCATGTTCGCGTCGGGTGAACTCACCCAGACCAGTCCGTCGCCGTAGGCCACGCCGGCGGAGTTGGCAGGCACGGCCACTTGAGCCGCCACGGCATTGTTCACCGGATCGATTTTGGAGAGAACGCCTTTTGCGTCCGTCACCAGCCAGACTCCCTCTGGGCTCGCGGCGATGCCCCCTTCGCTAGCGGCCGGAGCAAGGGCAATAGTCGCGACCACTTGATTCTTCCGAATATCGATGCGGGATACAGTCTTGTCGTCGCAGTTAGGAACCCACACGCTGCCGAAACCGGCGGCAAGGCCGGAGCACGGCCTCTTGCCGACCGTGATCGTGGCGGCGATCGCGTTCGTCTTTGCGTCCAAGCGATGAACGGCGTTCTGAGAAGCGCTGGAAACCCATTCAGCGTCCTCTGTGCTGACCTGCCAGTCGGGCGACCCTCCGGTTGGAAATACCGCGGCGGGCAGAATCGCGGACATTTCGCGGCGTACCCCGGGCATTGAAACTCCGGGCCGCGGCGGCCGATTCGCACGCTGTTTCTTCTGCGCGTCCGGAAGCGGCGCGCCGCTTTCTTGGGCCATCGCGCCGGCCAAGGATACTGCGGCGCACACTGTCGGGAAGAGAAGTTTCGCCTTTCGCATGAAGATCTCTATTATTCCGCCAGGGTGGCGACGACGCGCTTTGGGTCCAGCCTGAAAACAGATCCCTTGCTGGTGTTCGACAGCCACAACGCGCCGGGCGCCGCGGAGATTAGCCCCCCGCCTTCGCCCCAGAACTGCTGCGCGACGCGCTCTTTATCGGTCTCCGGATCGATTCGAGTGAGCGGGAATCCCGTTTGAGTCGCCCATAAGAAGCCGTCGCCAAAAGCGAGATTTCCGCCCGCATTCGGAACGGCAAGGTCGATGGTCTTGATAACTTTGTTCGTCTTTGGGTCGATCCGCTCCACTTTGCCTTCCTTTTCGCACAGCACCCAAACCGATCCCGCGCCAAACGCCACGGCCCGCGCTCCAGCGGCGACTTCGATTCTCTTGTCCACCAGGTTCGTAGTTGGATTGATCCGCAGGATGCGAGGATCGGACGGACAGGTGACCCACAGCGAGTTTTCGCCGAACGCCACGCTGTTGCATCCGGTGGGAAGACGCAACTCCGCGACCACTTTGTTCTCATCCGGATCGATGCGCGCCAAGGTTGTCTTGGCGTCCGTGATCATCCACACGCTATCGGAGGTCGCGGCGAGTCCCATCGTCACGCCAGCAGCGCCGGTGGCCAGCGTCGCGGTGGTCTTGTTTGTTTTGGCGTCGATCCGCACAACCGACTGTGAGCCGCAAGCCGGAATCCACCATGTCCCGAACGCCGAAATCGCGCCGGAACAAGGCTTGCCGATCCCTGCTATAGGATCGAGCACTTTGTCGGTCTTCGGATCGATTCGCGCGACGGAGTCCTTGGACGGGCTCGGAGCGAGGATCGAGTCGCCAATCGCGATCCAGCCGGGCGTCTCCACGGGAACCTGCGCCTCGGCTTTAAGGCTCTCAAAAGGAATCTGCACTCCGGGCGTCTTGATCCCGGCTTTGGGGGCGGCAGGAGCGGGCGCACCGCCTTTGACGCTCTTTGCCTCCGCCGGTGGAGCTGCGCGCAAAACTGCCGAACCAAGCACATACAATCCTGCGGCGATGATGAAACGCATGAGAACGGCCTCTCGGAGTTGAAATAACAAATCCGAACGTGGGAAGACCCGAACAGGAGGGGGTTGGCCAACGTGGCCGGCTAGAAGATTGAGTATAGCGCAGGCCCAGAATAGGACAGAACTCGAGGCGCGACTTATTCAGATCAAAGCCGCGACCGCAGGGCGCGGTTTTTCAACCGAGTGCCTCATGGCCTTGCGGCCAACGAAGGAGACGAAGACGCTTTGGAGGGCGGGCTTCGGCCCGCGCGAGGCTCAGCCTCGCTGGCGTAGGGCGGCGCGAAAGCGCCGCGCGGGCTAAAGCCCGTCCTCCAAAGCGTCTTCAACCGAGCGCGTTCGAGCGGCGCGCGCTTGCGCGAATGCGATAGCCTGACCTTTATGACCATTCAAGTTCCCTCCCCTGGCGGAGGTGAGTTCTCCGCCTATATGGCCCTGCCGCGCAAGGGAAAAGGCCCGGGCGTCGTCGTGGTGCAGGAGATTTTTGGAGTCACCGAGAGCCTGCGCAAGGTGTGCGATTGGCTGGCGTCGCGCCAGTTCACCGCCATTGTTCCCGATCTTTATTGGCGGACCGACCCGGGCATTAAGCTGAGCGAATCGGAAGGCGAAAAGGCTCGCGCGATTCGCGCCAAAACCGACGACCTCCTAGCCTCGGACGACGCCGCAGCCGCCCTCGATTTTTTGCGCAAGCACGAGGCTTGCACCGGAAAGGTGGCCGTGGTGGGCTACTGTTGGGGAGGAATGATCGCTTATTTGACGGCGGCCCGCCACAACCCGGACGCGGCCGTGGGCTATTACGGCGTGGGAATCGACAAGCGGTTGGATCTCGCGAAGAATCTCTCCTGCCCGCTTATGCTGCATTTCGCCGAAAAGGATCAGTTCGCCCCGCCGGCGGTGGTCGCCCAGGTGCGCGATGAGCTGAAGAGCGACAGCCGAGCGGTTATTTGGGAATACCCCGGCGTGGGCCATGCGTTCGCGCGCCCGGGTGGAGCTCATTTCGACGCCAGAGCCGCCGACTTGGCCGACATGCGCACGCTGTCGTTTTTAGTCGAGAAACTGTTCGGCAACCGGTAGTTCGCGAGTCCTACCTATTAAGACCATGCTCCCGCAGACGGATGTGTTCGTCGTGGGCGGAGGACCCGCTGGCCTGGCCGCCGCGATCGCTCTTTGCGGCCAAGGCTTTCGTGTCACGGTGGCGGATTCCGCCCAGCCGCCCATTGACAAGGCCTGCGGAGAAGGGCTGATGCCCGATGCCCTGGAGGCGCTCGTGCGGCTCGGAGTGTCGCTGGATCTCGATCTTTCTTTCCCTTTCCGGGGAATCCGTTTCGTGGGGGAAGGCGTTTCGGTGGACGCTAGCTTCCCGCGCGGATCTGGCCTGGGCGTTCGCCGCACTCTCTTACATCAAGCACTGATCGACCGGGCGGCCGCCGTCGGCGCATCGCTCCTGTGGGGCGCGCCCGTGCGGCGAATTTCGACCCAGGGCGTGATTCTGGACGATGAAATCGTTCGCTGCCGTTGGATCGTCGCCGCCGACGGAGAAAACTCACACGTCCGCAAGTGGGCGGGCCTGAACGGGGCGCGACGCTGTGTCGTGCGGTTCGGTTTCAGGCGTCACTATCAAATTGAGCCATGGACGGACTGCGTGGAAATTTATTGGGGCCCCGGCTGCCAGATCTATGTGACGCCAGTGGGACCGCGGGAAGTCTGCCTGGCTGTTGTCTCGCGCAATTCGCATCTGCGCTTGGACCAGGCGTTGACTTATTTTCCCGATTTGAAATCCAGGCTGCACAGCGCGGCCGTGACTTCTTACGAGCGCGGCGCAGTTTCTGCATCACGCGGTTTGCGGAAAGTCTCCCGAGGCAACGTGATCCTTTTGGGCGACGCGTCCGGTTCGGTTGACGCGATCACCGGGGAAGGGCTTCGCCTGAGTTTTGAGCAAGCATCTGCGCTCGCTCCTGCGCTGGCGTCGAGAGATCTGCGAGCCTACGAAGCGGCACATCGGCGGCTGGCCCGCCGTCCGGCGTTCATGGCCCATCTTATGCTTTCAATGGATCGCAGCGCCTGGCTCCGCCGGCGGACGCTAAAAGCTCTCGCCGCGGAGCCGAGAATTTTTGCAAAGCAGTTGGCGATGCACGTGGGCGCGCTATCGGCAGCCCATTTTGCACGCCACGCCATGATCCCCCTCGGCCGGAGCATTGTTGCGGCTGCGCCATGAAACCAGCACTCTTTCTGTGGCTCGCTTGCCTTCCCCTCGCCGCGGAGGAAATGGCCGTGGATTTGAATCCCGCGCGCGCCGCGGTCACCTTCACGCTCGGCGCCACGCTTCACACGGTGCACGGCTCTTTCAAACTCAAGCGTGGAAACTTGCGCTTCGATACGGACACCGGCAGAGCCGGCGGCGAGATCGTAGTCGACGCAACCAGCGGGCTTACGGGCGAGGGCGCGCGCGACCGCCGCATGCACAAAGAGATCCTCGAAACTGCCCGCTATCCGGAGGTTGCATTCTCCCCCGATCACGTCACCGGCCAGCTTTCGCCCTCCGGAGAATCGCGTATAGACGTACGTGGCGCTTTCCAGCTTCATGGAGCCAGCCACGAGATGACCCTCCATTTCCTCGTCCAAAACCAAGGCGGCGAATTTACCGCCACCACGGACTTCACGATCCCCTATATCGAGTGGGGCCTGAAGAATCCCAGCACGTTTGTGCTGAGGGTAAGCGACAAAGTTCAGATGCACATCGAGGCGGCGGGCCGCGCTTCAGCCTGCAGCGGGACGGCGGTGGGACAGGCTTCAGAATGCGGCGGGCTTTAGTCCGCCTGCTAGCAAGACGTCCGCAATGTCTTCAAACTTCACCGAATCCGCATCTTTAAACTCTTCCAGGCGCGCATAGATTTCCGCCGCCGCGTGATGGAACTCGCCGCTCGCGCCGGCCGCTCGAAACGTGTTCGCGATTTCGAGCATCTCCGGCGCGAAGCGCCAAGCCTTGGCGGCTACTCGCGCAACTTTGTTCTCCGCACCCGCCAGTTCCCGGTCCGACCGCGCCCACTGCCGCTTCAGCAGATCGCGAACTCCAAGCTGCTCCGCCGCCGCCAGCACCGTGCAGAGGAGTGCGATGGATCCTTTGTTGAACCCTGAGAAACACATTTTGAGGGCCGAGGCTTGGCCGATTCGGTCCCCAATCGCCTCAGGCTGCAATGGACCTGCCGTGCCGAAAAGCGCCGCCGCTTGCCCCGCTGCATCGCCGGAAAAATAGATCCACACTTTACCCGGCTCGCGGGTCGCAAGCCCGATGATGGACGCATCCACGAAGGCCGCTCCAGAGCCTGCGAAGCGCCGCGCCATCCGCCCCACTCGCTCCGGCGACACGGCGTTGGCGTCGATATACAGGCCGCGGAAACCGCAATCGAGCACGCAATTGGCTGTATCCTCCGCGAACTCAGGCGGGCACACGCTCACAGTCACGGAGCAAATCTCGCACGCTCCTTCGAGCGTTGAGGCTTCGTGCAGCCCCAGTTCTTCCGCCCGCCTCCGGCTCCGGCTGCTGCGGCCTTCAGAAACCCAATAAACTTCGTGGCCGGCGTTCTGAAGCGTAAGCGCGGCGACGCTCCCCATTTCGCCGGGATGCAACAGTCCGATGCGCATCGCGGTCATCGTACCACGGAGTAAACTGGCTGCAGAAGGCGCTGCCAATGTCCATGACGCTTAACTTCGACGTACTCCTCGATTACACGGATTGGGAACGCCAAAAATGGCGCGAATGGTTCCAGCAGCGCGGCGATCAGGCATTGGAAGTTAGCGCCGGGCCGCGCGGCGACGGCCGCTTTGAAATGGTCGGCGATTTAGTGAGGCACATCTTTTCCGCCGAGAAACGTTATATCGAGAGGCTTGGCGCCCGGCCGCTCACCGATACCGCGTCGCTGCCCAACCGGAACGCGAAAGCGCTCTTTCATTTCGGTGACCAAAGCCGAAAGGAGTTGCGGGAGTTTTTGACCGCCTATCCGGCCGACGATTGGGACCGGCCACAAGATTTCAAGATCCTGAATTACGAGATCGAGGCGACGCCAAGGAAGATTGTGGTTCATGTGCTGATGCACGAAATCCGCCATTGGGCCCAGATCGCGACGCTGCTGCGTCTGAATGGACTGCCGGTCGAATGGCGCGATTTTCTCTTCAGCCCGGTCTTGAGCAGCGCCGTGGAGCGCGCACAGCAGCAACATTCATAAAGGGCACAGCGGTGCTCGGGAGCGCATTATGGCAGAAACTCTATCCGATAGACCGAGTCGACCTTGCGTCGGAACGGAGCGAGCAGGCGCCCTTTGCGGGCTTTGCGCCTTTGGGAGAGACTTCCGAAAAAAAGCGGCCGGTTTGAGCGTCGGAGGCAGACTCAAATCCGGCCGTTAGTCCCGCGGTGCGCAGACCCTTGATATTCGTGGTCTGCTGCTTTTACGCCGCCAGGAACATCGTTGCGCCGTTGCGGTTCACTAGCAAAAGGACTGGCTCATCTTTGCTGGAGTTGTGAACCGCTTGGCTGAACTCTTGAGCGTCGGACACCGATCGATGGTTGACCTGCTCAATCACGTCGCCGCGTTGCAAACCCGCTTCCGCGGCCCGTCCCGAGCTATCGACCTGATCGACCACCACGCCCTTGGCGGAAGACGGAAGATTTAGTTGCTGGGCTGTATCCGGCGTGAGGGTCTCGACGCTCATGCCGAGAGCGCTCCCCGCGGGCGCGCCTTCATTGGCGCTAGCGCGTTCTTCCTTGGAAGGGAATTCGCCCAGTTTCACAGTAACGTCTTGCATCCGTCCGTCACGCATCACCTTGAGGGTGACGTTCGCATCGGGCGCCATCATGCCGACCTTCAACCGCAATTGGTTCGCGTCGGATACCGGCTGTCCATTCACCTGGGTGATGATGTCGCCTTGCTTCAACCCGCCGCGCGCAGCCGGGCTGTTGGGAGTGACTTCGCCCACCAACGCCCCCGCTGTCTGCGACACGTTGAACGCCTTCGCCAGCGCCGGAGTCACGTCTTGCGGGAGAATGCCGAGATAGCCGCGCTCCACTTTGCCATGCGCGATGATCTCGTCCAGATCGTGACGCGCCATGTTGATGGGAACCGCGAATCCGATTCCCTGGCTGCCGCCGGAGTTGCCGGCTATCGCCGTGTTGATGCCGATCAGGTGGCCTTCGTCGTCCACCAAAGCTCCGCCCGAGTTGCCGGGGTTAATCGGAGCGTCCGTCTGGATAAAGTTTTCCACTTCTTCGATGCCCAGGCCGCTGCGCCCCAGCGCGCTCACGATTCCGTTGGTCACCGTGCCGCCTAGTCCGAACGGCTCGCCCACGGCCAGCACGACGTCGCCGACCTCGACTTTATCGGAGTCGCCCAGCGTGATCGCTGGGAAGCTCGATCCTTCGATTTTCACCACCGCGACGTCGGCGCGCGCATCCATCCCGACCACGCGGCCCTTCAGTTCGCGCTTGTCATACAGTGTGACCGAGACTTCCTTCGCGCCATCTACTACGTGCGCGTTGGTCAGGATGTAACCCTCTGGGCTCACAATCACGCCGGAGCCGAGCGATTTCTCCACCCGTTCCCGAGGCACGTTAAATCTTTTGAAGAAGTCGTCTCCGAAGAACTGCCGGAGAAACGGGTCCATGTTTCCTTCCGACCCTCCGCCTTCGGCGCTCTTAACCACCCGCGAAGACGAAATGTTCACCACCGCGGGCAGCACCGTTTTCACAACCGCCGAATATCCGCGGCCCGCCGATGCTTCCGAGCGCGCGGTCGAATGAATGGTCGCCTGCGGATTTCCGGAAAGGCGTCCGCCGGTCGCGGCGTTCACCCCATAAACACTGGCCACGGCCAGCGCGCTTCCCACGGCTACCGCGCCTACCAGGCTGCGGTTTGCCGAAAGTTTCTTGAACATGCTTTTGCCTCCTTTACCAGCCTAGAATTCATGCATCGCTGCAGCCTATACCGCGCGCGGGCTAGGTGGGCAGACGGAAATACGGGAGGCGGCGCCATCTCCAGCGCTGCCGGACCGTATTAAGATCCAGAGAATGAAGGCGATATGAAGATGGACGCCGCGCAGTTCGCCTCGCTGGTCGCGGGCCGCCAGGCCATGGTTTACTCAATCGCCTGGAACTACTTGCATGACACGGCTTTAGCGGAAGAAATCGCCCAGGAAGCCTTTCTTGAGTTGCATCGCTGCCTGCCCCGGATCGAATCCGAGGCGCATGCGGCGAACTTTTTGCGGAGAGTGGCCGCCCATCGCGCCATCGACGAGGGGCGGCGAAGGCGGTGGCAATCGCGCGCCGGCCTGGAAGATGTAGCCGAGCCGGTGGCTGAGCCCGCCGCAGGCGACCCCATGCTCGACCGCGCTCTGCACCGGCTGGTGGATGGATTGCCCGGACGCTCCCGGATGATCGTGATTCTCCGTTTTCAGGAAGACCTGGAACCGGCAGAGATTGCGCAAATTCTGGAGATTCCGTTGGGAACCGTGAAAAGCAATTTGCACCGGTCTCTGAAGGTGCTCCGCAAACGCTTAGAGCACCCCGATCGACCTTTATCGAGCCGCGACCGCAACCAAAATCTACGGAGCCGCGACCGTAAGGGAGTGGTAGGAGTGAACCCATGAACGATTTCGAAAACGATCTCCGGCGCGTGTTGCGCCGGCGGGAGCCGCCGCGCGATCTGAGCCGCGTAGTCATGGCGCGCGTCGCCCCGATGAGCCGGCCAGTCCGGCTTCCGCTCTGGCGTCCCGCTCTGGCCGCCGCAGCCGCCTTGTTGATTCTCGTGACGGGTTTCGATCGTTACCGCGAATACCAGCGCGGCCAGGAAGCCAAGCGTGAAGTGATGCTCGCCCTCGAGATCACCGCCCAACAGCTAGCCCTGGTTCAGGGAAAGGCCCAGGAAAAAATCGACAGACTGAATCGAAGGAGCATTGATCATGACCGGTAGAGCTTCGCTGGCCGTCGCCATCCTATCCACCCTGTTCATCCAGCGCGCCACTCCGCAGGATATTTCGCTCGACGTGTTCGAGCCGCTCGCGGCAAAGGCGACAGAGCACGTGGAAGTAACCCTGGATTTGAGCTTACTGCAACTGGCCGTACGCTTCATGAGCGGGAAGGATCCGGACGAAGCGCGTGTAAGGAACTTAGTGGCCGGATTGAAAGGCATCTATATTCGCAGCTACACGTTCGCCAACCCGGGCGAGTATAAGCTTTCCGATGTCGACCGCGTCCGCTCGCAGCTCAAGGGCTGGACCAAAGTCGTGAGCGTTCACGAAGCCGGCGAGGACACCGGCATATATCTGAGGACTCAAGGTGAGAAGATCCTCGGCTTGGTCGTCGTATCCGCTGAGCCGACCGAATTGACGCTGATTAACATCGTCGGCTCCATCCAGCCCGATCAACTCAAGGATTTAAGCGGCAAGTTCGGAATTCCCGATTTGGGCGATGTCGGCGAGAAAGCCGGCGCGAAGAAGAAGGAGGAATAATGCCATGCGGATGATTCCGATTGCGGTCTTTTGCTCCATCCTTTACGCTGGTTCGGCCGATAACGCAGGCGATGCCGCTGCCATTATGGCGAAGGTCGCCGCCAACATGGAGAAATCCGCTGAAGCGCGCCGTCAGTTCGTCTATCGCCAGTCGACGCGGGCGAGCCTGGTCCGTTCCGGAGGCGAAGTGTCCCGCCGCGAGAGCCGCGAGTACGCGGTCATTCCCGAGCCAAAGGGCGCGGAAAAGAAGCTTGTCTCCTTCAGCGGCCAATATCGCAAGGGAAAAGCGATGATCCCCTATTCCGAGCCCGGCTTCAAATACAAAGACGAAGACATCGATGGCGAGTTGCTCGGCGATTTGGTGAACGATTTGACGAACGACAAGGATTCTCGCGATGGTATTCCTTTGTCTCTGTTCCCGCTGCGCACGAAGGTTCTGCATGCCTACAAGTTCTCCATGAAGGCCAAGACCCAGTATCAAGGCCGGCCTACCTACGAAATTCTGTTTGAGCCGGCCGCTAAGGGATCATGCGTTGTCCTAGGCGAGGGCAATGCCTGCGACGACGAGCCTTGGAAGGGCGAAGCCTGGATCGATGCGGAGGAGCTGGAGCCGGTCCGAATCGACACGAGCCTGGCTTTCAAAGTCCCCTGGGCTGTGCGCACCTTCTTGGGGACAAATCTGCGCCAAACCGGCTTCTCGATCTCCTATGTCAGGGTGGCCGAGGGAGTATGGTTTCCGAGGACCTATGGGACCGAGTTTAAGCTGGACTTGCTCTGGGTCTACAAGCGAACAATCACGCTATCGCTCGACAACAGCGCATTTCAGAAGGCCGAGGCTAACTCGACGATCGCGTACGATCTGGCGGATGCGCCGGTCGGCAACGCCCCTCCGTCCAAATGACGCCCGCCAGCCACAGTTGACCGCTCCCTCACGGTCGCGGCTCTGTGACTGGCTGTAAACGCAAGCGCCCATTCCGAGCCGCGACCGCTAGGGAGCGGTTGTGACCGGAGGTCATCGGACAGGGGTCCGAATTGCTCGAATGAAGCGAGATTGTCAAAGAGTCGAAGATAGCGTTCGCGACCATTTGGTTTCCGGCAGCTGTTAAATGGCAGTAATCTGTGAACGTCTGGACATCGGCGCCGTTGAATACGTTGACTAGATCGAGGAACTGGTATCCTTCATTCGCCGCGTCCGCTACCAGTCGGCGCGAGAGTTGAGGATAGAGGTTTTGAAAGGCATACACGTTTAGAGGCCCCTCCAATCGCGACCAGTAATCGAAGAGCTGCATCTCGATGCCCGTGAGCCTCTTTCCAGTCACGGCGATCTCTGGCTGGAGGACAAACAGCGCCCGAGTCCCTTCCAGCTTGGTCAACAAGTGAATCTGCCGCACCATGCGGACGTAATTTTCGAGGCGGCCGACGGCACTCTGATATTTCTGATGTTGGCTCGAACCGAGGCTAGAAAGATCGGGGTGCAGATCCGCAGCCGATGCGTTGGCACGCTCTCTGCGCGCTTGAATTCGGCGTCTTCGCGCTATCGACTCTCGTATCGAACGGTACAGCGCACTATGATTAAAC
The DNA here is from genome assembly GCA_035631295.1 of Bryobacteraceae bacterium. GTDB lineage: Bacteria > Acidobacteriota > Terriglobia > Bryobacterales > Bryobacteraceae > Palsa-187. The sequence continues at coordinate 32,545 of DASQJB010000264.1, forward strand.
AGCCATGTGGTCGATATCAGCCGGAGCGACATCAATTCGGGATTTGTCAATCCGACGAATTCATCACCGAAGCCGGCCGTGTCGTAGCCATCGTCATTCTCCGGAGACTTTAGCATTTCAAAGATGTCGTTCACACCGTCCAGCGAGATCAAATAGTCGGGTTTGTAGCGATGAATCGTGGAAAGGAAAAGCGCCAAGTCTTGATTTAGGAAATATCCTTTGACCGCTGCATTGACCACTTCCCAATGCTTCTGGAAAAACGGAGTTCAGTCTGGCTTCCAAGTAGTGATCGACTGTTTGGTTATTATCTAGAGGTTTCCAGTGCTCGTCGATCTCTGGATAAAGGGTTTCTCCTCCGTAGGCAACCGATCCGCCCAGGAGAAAGATCCGAACCGTATTCGCCGGCTTGACCAGCGAGAGGTTCGCGGCCCGACGAAATCCCTGGGCGTTCACGCGTACTCCGTTGGCGCTGTAGTTGGGATTGTTCACAAAGGCAGCCCACCGGTCCAGAATCAACTCCGTCTGGCGGCCGGGCATGGCAAACTGCCCGTAAACAATTTTTCGTACGGCGTATTCCGTCATCAAAAGAACAACACAGGCAACCGTGACGCTGAATAAGACAATCAGAGTGACCTTGATTGCTGAGCGCATACGGTTAGAGGTCTGCCTTTGGGAATCTTGCCGTCGGGAGCGCATACATCGTACCTGAAATTTCTCTCATTTGTATGTCGGAAACCAAGTCCGCGAGCAGCGCCGCGAGCCGATCCCGCTCGATGATCGACATGACACAGAGGTCTGTATCGTGTACATTGAACAGTTGGACAATCAAGCCGGGCCCGACGCGGATCTACCGCCGTTGTTTCTTGGCTGGCTGGCCAATTTAGAGATCTATGACGATCTATAGGGAGATGCCCAAATGCGGAAATTGATTTTGATCGCGCTTGCTTCTGCACTGTGCTTGCAGTTTGGGATAGCGCAACAAGGTGGCGGAAAAGGAGGCGGAAAAGGCGGTGGAAAGGGCGGTCCGCCCGCGCCTCCGCCCCCGCCGCCCCCGGCGGGACTGGAATGCTTCGACAATCTGCCGACGCCCGAATTCCCGAGGGCCGCGCTTCAGGCCAAGGTGGACGGCTCGGTCTGGGAGACCGTGCAGGTGGACGCGCAAGGAGCGGTTGGGAAGATCGACACGCAGGTCACCTCGGCCTATGGCGACGGCGAGAAGTTGCTGAAGCCTCCGTCGGACGCCGCCGTTCATGCCGCGAAGTTCAAGTCGGAATGCAACGGTAAAACAGTGCTCGTGGTCTTCCGCTACGAACTGCACGGCGACGCCATCGCGAATCCACAAGCCACCTCCCGCAAGGAGGCGCCGTACATCGTGTGGATCGAAAGCCAGCCTATCGCGGCCGCCGGAGCGGCGGGCAAGGCGGCGACAAAGAAATAGCGCTAGCCTCTCGCAAAGAGCGCGGAGATCGCAAGGAATCTTTGCGTTCTTTGCGCCTTTGCGCGAGCATGAAAGCTTATGCAAACCACTCGCAGGGACGTTTTGATCGCCGGCGCGGCCGCATTGGCTGCCCGAACAGCCGCGGCCCAGGACTCGGCCGCCTCGGCTAGAACTTCCGAACCCGCCTGGAAGCATCTGTTTCCGCCCGGTTTCCGCAATGAGCGCATTAAGACTTCCGGCGCGGAGATCAACGCGGTCATCGGCGGCTCCGGTCCGCCTGTTTTGATGTGGCATGGCGCGCCGCAATCACTGATCACCTGGCGCCTTATTGCGCCCGATCTAGCCAAGGATTTCACCTTGGTCATGTGCGATCTCCGGGGCTATGGCGACTCCAGCAAGCCTCCCGACGGCGAAAACCACGCGAACTATTCCAAACGTCCCATGGCGCTGGATGGCGTCGAGGTGATGGCGCACGTGGGCTACAACCGGTTCCCCGTAGTGGGCCATGATCGCGGAGGCCGCGTGGCAAGGCGCATGGCCCTTGACCACCCCGACAAAGTCGCAAAGCTCGCTGTGCTTGATATAGTCCCCGCGCATTACCTGTATAGTCACGTCACCATCGATTTCGTGCGGGCATACTTTCATTGGTTCAACTACCTGAGGGCGGCTCCGGGTCCGGAAAACGAACTGAAGGCGACCAACGAGGCGGCTCTGGCGAGAGCTACCGATGAAGTACAGCGCGAATACCTGCGCACGTCAGCGACGATGGAAAACATCCACGCCATGTGCGAAGACTACCGCGCTTCGGCCTCGATCGATCTGAAGAACGATGGGGCCGATATTAAAGCCGGCAAGAAGATCCAATGCCCACTGCTGACGCTCTGGGCCGCCAACGGCGCGATGGGCCGCCTCTACGATGTCCTCGCCATCTGGAAGGAAGAAGGCGTCAACGTCTCCGGCAAGGGACTGCCAGGAAATCACTCGCTGCAAGAAAGCGCGCCCAAGGAAACGCTGGAAGAGATCCGGAAATTTTTGAAAGCATAGACGCTGGTCAGGGAAGGCGCTCGCCCTTCGGCGCTTGGCCGGGAAGCAGGAAGGTCTTCACCAACTCGCGCTCGCCGCAAACGATCATCCCTGCGAATCGCTTGTACCAGGAACCCTCAGGAACTTCGGGTTCTTCATCGAGCCATTTCGCCAGAAGCTCCAACTGGGATGCTGGGATTTTACGGCCTTGCACTCGGTCGAGCAGGTGCTGGAATAGCGCAGGCGGAACGTTGTAGCGGCGGACTCTGGGCACGCCGCTAGATTCCGTAAAAGCCGCGCGTAAGCCGCTCTCGAATCGATGCCGCCTCTTTCGGGTCGGCTGCTGCCAGACGCTTGGCTAACACGCCCAATTCCTCCGGGCTGAGGCGATTGCCCTTTCCCTCTAGCACCGCCAGTTCCGCCGTCTCCATCGTCACTTCCTCGCCGGTGGGTTTGCGAGCCACCACCCGGCTGCCCGTTAGAGCCTGGCGCATAAACCAGTGATAAACGGTCAGTGCGCTCTTGATGACGTCGGTGCGTTTGGAATGCGTCAGCTCCGCCATCTGGTCGATTAG
>DASQJB010000265.1:0-5510 GCA_035631295.1 Bryobacteraceae bacterium
GGAACGCTCACGACAATGGACGCCTACAAGCCGGTGTTCACCTGGGAGCGCTTCTCCGAAGCCAATACACGTTTTCTGAACACTCTGTTTTATACGGATATCTTCAACATAAGCCGCGTGCTGGAGTTGTGGGGAGTATTGCTTTACATTGGTCTGCGGAACTGGGGCTTAAAGAAATTCGATCCGCGCTGGCTGTTCGTGCTGATTTGGGTCGTGGTCACGCCGCTGCCGCTTGCGTTCCTCCCAAACCGCGGAGGCGCAACGCTGTATATCGTCGCGGGCGGATGGGCCATGTTGGCGGCTCTGGTTCTGCGCGAGATTTTGCGCCGCTTCGCCCGTCAGCCTGTCGCCGGCCTGCCTCGGAGGATCATTATGACGGCAGGGCTGGCCGGATGCATCGCCGCCTATTGGCATGAGACCGCGCGGCAGGATCGCAAGCTCGTTCATTGGTTTCTCGAAAACGGGCAAGAGACGCAACAGACCATCGCTCAACTGCGAGCGCTGGGCCAGCGGCCGCCCGCGCATAGCGGGGTGGTGTTCCTGAACGACCCCTTCACTGGCTACGACACACTTTTCATTTCGGCCTTAGTTTGGCGTGATTCCACGATCGACATCCATTTGCAGCGTAAGTATCAGTTGCCGGAGTCCGAGCTCGCCAAAGCGAAATACATCTTCGATTACACAGACGGGCGTTTTGTTCTGGTGAAATCCCCGTCGTTGGTAAAATCGTGGTGACTGGGCATGAAGCGGTATTACTTCGATCACAACGCGACTACGCCGGTTTCGCCGGAAGTGTTCCAGGCGATGGCGCCGGTGATGACCGAAGTGTATGGCAACGCTTCGAGCATTCATCATTTCGGCCAGACGGCGCGCCAGAAGCTGGACGAGGCGCGGCGGCACGTCGCGGCGTTGCTAGGCGCGGCGCCAGAGGAAATCGTCTTCACCAGTGGCGGCACGGAAGCTGATAACCTCGCGATTTTGGGCGCTGCGCGGGAGGGCCATGTAATAACGGCTGCGGTGGAACATCCGGCGGTGCTCGGCTCGGTTGCGCAGTGCGCTCATTCAACCATCGTGCCCGTGGATGGAAATGGCCTCGCCGATCCCGATGACATCCGCCGAGCTTTGCGCCCGGATACCAAGCTCATCAGCGTCATGCACGCCAATAACGAAACGGGCACGATCCAGCGCATCGAGGAAATCGCGCGCATCGCAGCCGAAGCGGGCGTGCCGTTCCATTCCGACGGCGTCCAGGCGGCTGCGAAGATTCCGGTGGACGTTCACGCTCTCGGCGTGATGACGTATTCGATCACTGCGCATAAATTCTATGGACCGAAAGGCGCCGGAGCGCTGTTTGTGCGTAAAGGAACACCTCTCGCGCCGATCCTGTTCGGAGGGCATCACGAGCGCGACCGGCGCCCCGGCACGGAAAACGTCCCAGGAGCAGTGGGCCTGGGACGTGCAGCGCAATGGGTGGCCGAGCATGGCACAGCGGAGGGACGGCGGCTCGAGTGCTTGCGCAACCGGCTCGAGGAGGCTGTCCTCAGGTCTATTCCAGATGTTCACATTAATGGCGCCGGGTCGCCGCGCATTCCCAATACTTCCAATCTGCGGTTCGATGGCATTGAGAGCGAACCATTGTTGATCGCGCTCGATTTGCGCGGATTTGCGGTCTCGAGCGGCTCCGCGTGCTCCAGCGGCGCGAGCGCGCCTTCGCACGTCCTCAAGGCCATCGGCTTGACGCGCGAGCAGGCTCGCTCTAGTTTGCGCATTTCGTTAGGGCGTTCGAATGACGAAAGCCAGGTGGATGCGTTGGTGGGCGCGCTGGCTGATTCCGTTGCGCATCTCCGGCGGATCGCTCCTCACCCAACCACACCCGCATATGCCTGATCTGCCGATCGCCGTCGCTATGTCGGGCGGAGTGGATAGCTCCGTTGTCGCGGGCATGCTGCACGCGCGCGGGGAGCGCGTGATCGGACTGACCATGCAGCTCTGGAATCAAAGACGTCTGCCTGAGCTTCAGGGCGAACGCTCCACCGGAAGATGCTGCTCGCTCGATGACGTCTACGACGCCCGTTATGTAGCCCAGCGCCTTGGCATTCCCTATTACGTGGTGAATTTCGAGGATCGGTTCGAGGAGCAGGTCGTCAAGCCGTTTATTGGCGAGTATCTGGCCGGGCGCACGCCGATTCCTTGCACGCTGTGCAACAACTTCATCAAGTTCGATCAGTTCCTGGAGATGGCGGAAGGCGTGGGCGCGGAACGCATAGCCACCGGCCATTACGCGCAAGTGCGCTGGAACCCCGATAGTGGGCGGTGGGAGATGCTGCGGAGCATGGATCGCGCCAAGGACCAGACCTACTTCCTGTTCGGCTTGACGCAGGGCCAATTGGCGCGGACGCTGTTCCCTCTGGGCGGCATGGAAAAAGCCCAGGTCAGGGATCTCGCGCGCGAGCTAGCCATTCCGACGGCAGAAAAGCCGGATAGCCAGGAAATCTGCTTTGTCCCCAACGGCGATTACGCTGCTTTCATCGACGCTTATTTTCGCGAGCAAGGAATTTCGCAGGAAGAGACCAAGGGAGAATTGGTAACTTCCGATGGCCGGGTGGTGGGCGAGCATTCCGGGGTTCATCGGTTCACCGTCGGCCAGCGGCGCGGTCTGCGGTTCGCGGCGGGCGAGCCTTTGTATGTAATCGCCACCGAGCCGGCTGCGCGGCGCGTGATTATTGGACGCCATGACGATTTGCTGCGCAAGAAGATGCGCGTTAAAGATGTGAACTGGATTTCGATTTCCGCGCCCATCGCGCCAATGCGGGCGGAAGTCAAAATCCGGAACAAGCACGTTGGCGCCGTGGCGGCGATTATTCCAACCATCGATCCGGCGCGCTTCGAAGTTCAGTTCGACCAGCCGCAGCGTGCTGTGACTCCGGGTCAAGGCGCGGTATTTTATTCGGGCGACCTGGTTTTGGGCGGCGGCTGGATCGAGTGAAGCTACCACAGTACTGGATCGCGCGGGGCGTGCTGGCTACGCCGGCTTTCGCGCCTCTCTACGCGCGGCTTCTCGACCTCGGCGTTCCCCGGCTCCGCCGCATCGCCTTACGCAATCTCGAGCTTGCGGGTTATTCGGAGGCCGATCGAATTCGGATCGCCGACGGCGTTTTTCGCTCCATTGGCCGGTTGATCGCCGGGTTCGCCAGTTTTCCCAAGATGTCGCCGAAGACCATTGATCGATGGATTCGCTACGAGGGCCTGGAGAACTTCTCGGCCGCGGCGGCTCGCAAGCGCGGGGTGCTGATCGCCACGGGCCATCTTGGCAATTGGGAGCTGAGCGCGTTCACGCACGCATGGATGACCGGCCCCATCAATATCGTGGTTCGACCTCTGGACAATCCGAAGATCGATGCGCTGGTGTCGCGGCGGCGCGCAATGTCCGGCAATAGCATCATTAGCAAGCGGGAAGCAGCTCGGGGCATTCTTCGCGCCTTAGAGCGTGGGGAAGCGGTGGGGATTCTAGTCGATCAGAACACGTCGCCGGAAGAAGGCGTCTTCATCGATTTCTTCGGAAGCAAGGCTTGCGCCGGAACGGCCTTTGTAAAACTAGCCCATCGCACCGGCGCCGCGGTCGTACCAGGTTTTGCGCTGTGGGAAGAAAGGGAAGGCCGCTACGTCCTGCGTTTTTATCCCGAAATCGAAATGACCGGAGACGTGTTCGCCGATACGCAACGAATTCATAGTTTTTTGGAGAGCGTCATCCGGGAATATCCCGACCAATGGCTTTGGATCCACCGGCGCTGGAAAACGCGGCCGCCGGGCGAGCCGCCGGCGTATTAGGCGACATTGTGGCGGCTCGCCTTTTTGACACAATGGGCGCATGCGGCTGTTCAAATGGGCTTTGCTGACGGCGTTTTCCCTGACCCGTCTTATTGCCTGTTCGTGCGTCGGGCCCAGCTCGACATGTAACGCAGCCGGCAGCTCCGCGGCGGTGTTCACTGGAACCGTGGTAGGCATTGCCGATCCACTCCCGTCTGCACCCGGCGCGTTCGCGGGTGAACCGCGCACGGCCAGGCGGGTGGCGGGCTTCCGCGCTCCTGCGCCGCGCCCCTTGCGCACCATCCGAATACAAGTCGGGCAAGCGCTGAGCGGCATCGCTCCTGGGCAGAAGGAGGTTGAGATTGCGACGGGCATGGGCGGCGGAGACTGTGGATACCCGTTTCAGGCTGGCGCGGATTACGTTGTCTACGCTTACCAGAACGCGGAAGGCCGCCTGGAGACGGGCATCTGTTCCCGCACGCGTCCCACGGCTCAGGCCGCCGAAGATCTTCAATACTTCCGGCTCAAGGCCAATGCTCCGGAAACTGGCCAGATCCGCGTTCTGACTCACGCGGGAGCAAGCGTGGGCAAACCGGGGATTTCAATCGCCGCCGAAAAGGATGGGGTTCGGTATCACTCGGTGACCAACGCCGCTGGCGACGCGCTGTTTACCAATTTAGCGCCGGGCGCTTACACCATTCACGACGAAATGTACGGCGACTTTCCGGAGGATCCGGCGGTCCATTTGTACGCCAAAGGATGCCTCGATGTAACCTTTCTCAGGTCTCTGCGGATTCAGGGCCGCGTGACCACGAATACCGGCGAACCGGCTGCGCGAATCGAAGTAGAGCTTCGCTCCGCGGAAAACGCTCCCGGCGATGGCGCGATGACCGGCCCGGACGGCCGGTATCAAATGCGAATCGTCAGATCGGGCGAGTATTATCTGGGCGTCAACCTGAACCGGACGCCTACCACAGACACTCCGTACCCTCGTTGGTACTATCCGGGGACTGGCGATCCAGCCTCGGCTATCAAGATCGAATTTTCGGGGCGTCCTGAGTTTCGCACGTACGATTTTGTCTTGCCGGACCGCCAGCCGGACCGAATAATTCAGGGCGTCGTTTTGAAAGGCGATGGACAGCCGATGACGAGAGCGGTCATCTCGGCGGTGGATGCCGCGCAAACATTTGTGGCGCAAGCGACTTCCGATCCAACCGGGCGATTTTCGCTACGGGTGTTCGCCGGCGTGCCCTACCGGCTGCACGCAGTCGGGTTCGCAGGCGCAGGAATGCCTGTCTCCGCTATTCCGTTTGACATCGAACCCGGAAGCAACGCATTGAGCCTGCGGTTGAACCTGACAGAGCCCGGGAACTTGCTGATGGACGAGCGCCAGCGGCGTCCCCAATGATCGCGCCTCAATAGAATAGATACTTGCGCCACTGGTCGTCGCTCTTGCCGAGGAGCCTCATCAGGTGACGGCTCGTGTGCAGACTGAACGGCCGAGGGGAGCGCGTCAGCCGCATGCCAGCCTCTTCCGGAGTGCGGCTGCCCTTGCGGTTATTACAGGGATGGCAGCAGGCGACCAGATTTTCCCAGGTGGTTTCACCGGAGCGCGAGCGCGGCATCACATGATCCAGCGTCAGCTCGGAGGAGTTGAGCGTCTTCAGGCAATATTGGCAAGTGTAACGGTCGCGCATCAAGAT
>DASQJB010000266.1:0-21439 GCA_035631295.1 Bryobacteraceae bacterium
TGCTTCCGGTCAGACCCGCGCGAATTTCGTTGTAGATGCTGGGCCGAATCGCCCAGTTGTGCGCGACCGTGAGCGCGTAGTCGTGCTCCGGCGTCAGCGTGGGGCCAGCCAGCGGCGAACCTGTGGGAGCCGTCTGGCCGAGCTTATATTTGTAAGTTCCGCGGGCGAAGATCGTTTGGTTGCCGGTGATCTGTTGGTCGATGCGGAGGTCACCCTGATCGCTTGATATCGGCACGCCGAAATTGCTGACGTAATTATTCACCAGGGAGTTCGCCGGGCCGGTATTGGGCAGCGGAAAAAGATATTTCAAAACGTTGGCCGCCACAGGAGTGATCTGGCTCGTGGGGATCTGATTCCCAGGGAATGGCGTTCCCGTGAGCGGATTCATGATCGCGCCGGCATAGGCGGAAAGATCCCCGCTTCGGAGGGCCAAAGAGGGCACGCTTTCCACGAGAACCGTCTGCCTTGGCAAGCGCAGGGCCTCGAAATCGCCGTAGAAAAAAGTTTTGTTCGCGCCGTTGTAGATCTTTGGCAGCCGCACGGGGCCGCCGAGGAACCCGCCGAAATCGTTCAGATCGAGTTTGGGAACCGTGGTGCTGAAAGTGTTGCGCGCGTCGTAGGCGGTGTTCTGATTGTTTTCGTAAACGCCTCCGTGGAATGCGTTGGTCCCGCTCTTGGAGATGGTGGTGATGTCGCTGATGCCGCCGAACTCCGCCGTGTTATTAATTTCGCTGACGCGTATTTCGGCGATCCCATCGAAAGAGGGAAACAATTCGGGAATCGCCGCCGTGTTTCTGGGGCTGACCGAGCTGATGCCGTCGATGCTCACCGACAGCATGCTGGGCTTCGATCCGGCCACCGAGAGATTATTGTTGTTGTCGATCTCCACGCCGGGTTGGGTCGTCAGCGTGGCGAAGGCGCTGGTGGACCCGGTGGCGCGCGAACCGATCGCCACGGGCAAATCGGTCAACTCGCGGCCGAGCTTGGTTTCCGCGATATTGGAGACTTCGGTGTTAATCGGCGCCGCAGCGCCCTCGACGAACACTGTCTGCGTCTGTGCCGCCACGGAAAGAGCGCCATCGATGCGAATCTCCTGGCGCGCGGTCAGTTCGACGCCGGCGAAGGTCTTCTTTTCAAAGCCCGGCGCCGCCATCGAGATTTCATATTTCGACGGCTCCATATTTACCGCCATATAGGCGCCTTGGGCGTCGGTCAACACGCTGCGCTCCGCGCCTGTGGCGGTGTTCTTTATGGTGACAATGCACTGCGCCACCGCTGCTCCGGAAGGGTCTTTCACGTTTCCGATGAAGGACCCAAATGTGGATTGCGCCCAAGCCACGCCGGGCGCGAGTAGCGCCAGCGCGCATATCGTGTATTTCTTTGCTCTCGTAAACATTCTCTAAACCCCCTTTTTTGTGGAAATGAAGGGCGCGACTTCGCGCGGGGTTTATCGAACTGGGATCGGTCTATCGGACTGGGACGCCGCTGATGAGCCGCGGAGCGTTACCGCCTGCGAAACCGCATCGACGGGTATGCGAACCGGCGTTTCACACTGGGGAAACGCACGACCACGAGGCGAAAAAGATGAAGACAGAATACCACTCGCTCCGGAGGATTGCAATTGAGAATTGCCGAGATGTGCGGCGAGCACGAGCCGGCTATTTACTTGCGCGCGCCGGGGTCGCCCGTGGGCGGCGGCGCATGATCCTGTTGCGCGGGAGGGCCGAGCAACTCCTGGAAGATCGGCTTCAACGCGTCGGCCCAGATCTGATATGCCTTCGACGTGGGATGAAGTTTGTCCGGATTCATCATGCCGTCGAACAGCTTTCCGTCTTTATCGGCGAGCTTATCGTTGATGCTCAGAAAGCGGGTCTTCCTGCCATCCGCGAGCCTGGCGAGATTCTCGTTGACGCGATCGATCAACGGCATGACAGCCATGTTGTCGTTGCGGGGGAAAATCGCCATGAGGATGATGGTGGCGTCCGGCGCCTTGGCTCGCATCAGCTTTAACATGGCTTCGAGGCCCCGCGTAATTTCCGCTGCCTTAATCTCTTCCCCTTCAGCGGGCGGGCGGTTGCCGACGTTGTTGGTTCCGGCGAGCAGAACGATCACCTTCGGCTTGATTCCATCAAGCTCCCCGTTTTCGAGGCGCCACAGAATGTTTTCGATCCTGTCCGCGCCCCATCCGAAGTCGGCGGCGTTCCAGCCGAAGAAGTTCCGGTTCCAATTAGCAAGCAGGTCGGGATAGTCGACAGCTCCCCAGCGGCGGACGATGGAGTCGCCTTCGAAATAAACGTCGGTGCGGCCCTGCTTCACCTTTTCGAGCAACTGCTGGTGAGCCAACATGGAGTTCGCGTCGGTCCGCGGCGCGGCCTGGTCAGCCGGAGCCGGAGGCTGGGCGAACGAAATGCAGGTTAGCGCGAGCGCCGCGCAGGCGCGCCTCATTGACCGGGCGCTTTGTGGCCGATGAACTTGTCCACCCAAGGGATGAAATACTTCCAGTTCGGTGCATCGGTGTGGCCGCCGTCATGCTGACGCCAGGCGAGCTGGCCATCCATCAACGCGACATTGACGCCCGGCATTTTCTCGGTGTGGTAGTCGTCCGATCTGCCCAGATCCTTGTCTCCGAGCAACCGAAACACCGGCTGGGCGGCGACCGCCGCCATGAAGCTGCCTTGGTGATCGAGCCACTTTGCATCGCCCTTTTCGGGCACTCCGTAGCTGACGAACGTCAGCCGAGGCGCGCAGAGCGCTAGCAGCTCGTGCGCATCGACGGGGAGATCGCCGGCGTTCTTACTTCCAAAAACGGCATCCGAGGCTCCGTACTTTAAGAAGTTGCCAGCCATCCAGTGATACTCGCCCGAGCCTGTCAGATTCTCGACCGCTTCGCCCCAGTTCCGCCGGTGCAGCTTGGCGCCGCCCTCGCCGGAGGAACCGATCAGAACGACGGCGAAGCGCGTGTCGTAAGCCATGGTTACCAGCGCGGCTTTGCCATACCGCGAAACACCTTCGATTCCGACGTGCTTTGCATCCACCGCCTTGTCGGTTTCGAGATAATCCAATCCGCGCGAGGCTCCCCATGCCCATGCGCGGAGCGAGCCCCAATCGTCGGGCCTGCGTGGCTGGCCTTTGTTCACTAATCCGATAATGCCTCGGGTGAGCTCCGCGCCGTTATCGGCCTGAATGCTCGTGGGATTGATATAGGCGTAGCCCCACCCATCGGCCAGCAACTGCTGCGTCGACGGTGGGTCGCCGCCTGTGACGTTCGGGGGAGGACCGCCTTTGCCTTTCGCTGCAGGCGGCGGAGCGCCCGGTAGCAGGCCGCGTCCAAACATCATCATCACCGGCACGGGGCCTTTCGCGTCCACGGGCGTCACCAGGATCATCTGGATATCGACGTCGACGGGCGGATAAGACGAGTTGTCCACATGGCCCACCAACTCTTTGCCGATCGCCGCGTAAGGACCGACCTTGTCCATTACGGTGTTCTTCGCGGTCCACGCGACCTTGGGGACATTCTTCGGCACGCGGCCCAGAACTTCGCGATCGAAGTCTTCGAGAATTTCGGGGCGGCGCTGATTCCACCACATCGCCGGCGTGGTGACTTTCTTGCCATTGTTCAGGGTGAAAGGATCGGGGAGATTGGGATAGGGATTCGCGGTCGCTTCGTCGTAGTTTGCGTGATTGGGCGCGCTTTCGTTGCCACTGGGGCCAGGGCGAAGGGCCTTAATGCCGAGCTGGTCCATCATGTTCTGATGGTCCTCGGCGGCAGTCCAATTCTTGGGCTCGGGCAAGGTGGTCACCGCCGCGCCGGACGGCGATTGTTGTCCAAAGAGAAAGGCGGAAAAAGAAGCAAGGCACAGCGCAGCGGCAAACGAGAGTTTCATGCATGCCTCCTGTTGTTTCAAGATTTGGCTCGGGAGCCCGCGAACAACTCTTGAGTGTATCGAAACGCCGTGAATCGGGCAATTTCGTTTAGCGGGTGGCAAGACCTCAACTCCTCCTTGACTTCAGCCGTTGGTTCGTATACGTTGAACCCTTTGGGGTCTGTGTCGAAGTTCGGCTTGTCTCTGCTAGGAACGCTTGCGGCAGTCGTGGCTTTGGCCGGCGATGCGGCGCGCCTGCCGGAGGGCAATGGGAAAAAGCTCGTGGAGGCGGCTTGCTCAGGATGCCACGGACCGGATGCGATCACTTCGAAGAAACTGAGCCGGCAGCGATGGCAAGTGCTGGTGCTTGGAATGGCGGACTCCCGGGCCTCGCTTAGCAAGACCGATGAGGCCGAGTTGGTCGAGTATCTGACCAAGAATTTCGGAGAGCCGGACCGGGGCAAAGAGCTGGTAGAAGAGATTTGCAGCTTGTGCCACGAGTGGGAGCGGGTGAAGGCGCAGCATTTGAGCAAGGATCAATGGGCGGGCGTGATCAAGGGGATGATCTTCGAAGGCGCTCCGGTGACGGATGAAGAGTTCGATCAAATTGTGAATTATTTGGCCAGGAATTATGGCAAGACGAAGGAATAGCGAATGAGATTGTACGAGTTCGGATTGCTCGCATCGGTTCTGGCGATTCCGGGATGGGCGCACCATTCTATCGCGGCAATGTACGACGAAAAAAAGCCCGTGACGCTGAAGGGCGCAGTCGCCGCTTATGAGTGGGAGAATCCGCATGTTTTCATCTATATGGAAGCCGACGCGGGCAGCGGCTCAGCGAACTGGGCGGTGGAGCTTCCCAGCCGCATAGAGCTAAAGAGAGTAGGTTGGACGCGCGACAGCGTTAAGGCCGGGGATTCGATCACGGTGGAAGCCAGCCCGGCTCGGGACGGAAGCAAGAAGGTGTGGGCGAAATCCGTGACTCTGCCGAGCGGCAAGAAACTTTCCGCCACTGCCAGCGATACAGTTCCGGTGGCGAAGACCGCGGCCAAGCCGACGCCAAGATGGCCGGATGGCCATCCTCGCCTGGGTAACATTCCCGGGGAGATCGGCTACTGGGCCAATCCCAGCGAACCGAGCTTACTGCAGACCACGGCGAAGGTGAAGATGAATGGCGAAGGTCTTCTCGCCAATCTCAACGACGCAGAAAAAGTCGCGCCTTTTCAACCTTGGGCCATCGGTCTTTATGAGTATCGCCAGAAAAGTCTCTTGAAAGACGACCCAATGGCAAGCTGCCTGCCGCCGGGCGGTCCGCGGCAGTTCCAGGTTCCCTATGGGCTTCAAATCGTCGAGCAGCCCGAGAGGCAGCGCATTTTCGTGATGTCGGGGGGCGGAAACCGCAACTGGCGGCTGATCTATCTCGATGGCCGGCCTCTTCCGACCGCCGACGACGGCGTCTCCAACTATTACGGAAATTCCGTGGCGAAATGGGAAGGCGACACGCTGGTGGTCAACAGCACCGGATACAATGAGCGGTTCTGGTTCAGCAACGGCGGCCTTCCCCACACGGAGAACCTGAAGCTCACCGAAAAACTTTCGCGGCCCGATTCCAACACTTTGAAGTACGAAGTGACCGTGGACGACGCGGGGGCGTACACGCGCCCGTGGACCAGCAGTTGGAATTTGCAATGGATTCCGCAAGAGCTTGAAGAATACTTTTGTGACGATAACAACAAGGACATGGAGCGTCAGGCAGCCCGGCAGTAACGCCTGACGCCCGGCGACAACAAGGAGACCGAATGAGGCTAAACTCTTTCACAGTGTTGGCGGTTGTTGGCGCCGCTCTCGCGGCGGCGCCGGTGATGGCGCATCATTCCTTCGCGGCGGAGTACGACAGCAAGAAGCCTGTTAAGCTCACCGGCACGATCACCAAGATCGATTGGATGAATCCGCACGTTTACTTCTTCATGGACGTGGAAGACGAGGGTGGGAAGGTGACGAGCTGGGGATTTGAGATGGGCCCGCCGAACCTGTTACAGCGCGCCGGCTGGACCAAGAACACCATGAAAATCGGCGATGTCGTGGTGGTGGACGGGACGCTGGCCAAGGACGGGACAAACCAGGGCAACGCGCGGACCGTCACGATGGCGAGCACAGGCAAGAGACTGGGCGCGGCGTCGAGCGAGAATACAAACCCGTAGGTTTTAGCTGTCAGCTATCAGCGATCAGCTTTCAGCCAACGGACGGCTGAGAGCGAGCGTGTATAGCGAAAAAGGAGGCTTCCGTGCGCAAACATCTTGGACCCGTGCTAGTGGGGCTGGCGACTGTTGGGACTTTCTGGATCCTGCCAGGCCCGTCCTTCGGCCAGAACGCCGCGCCCGGGCAGGGCCAATTCAAGGGCAAAGGGGGCCGTGGAGGCAAAGCGAAGGAACCTGCCAGGCCCACCCCGCACATGCCCGACGGCCATGTGAATCTAGGACCTCTGCCGGGAGAGAAAGGGCTTTGGAACGGCAGCGCCGGCACCAGCCTTTCGAACAGCCCCCGGCAAGTCGATAATCCCGGCCTGAATTTGCCCACGAATCTCCAATCCTCCGACGTGCCGTTTCTTCCGTGGGCGAAGGCAGTCTACGATTTCCGCACGGAGACGCTGACAGCCGACGATCCGCATGTGCGCTGCAAGCCTTCCGGGGGCCCGCGCCTTTACACCACTCCCTACGGCCTGGAATTTGTCGAGGTCCCGGAAATGCAGCGGGTCTTTGTGATGGGCACGGGCGGGCCGCACACCTGGCGCGTGATTTACATGGACGGCCGCCAGCACCCGGCCGATCCCGATCCGACGTATTACGGGCACTCTGTCGGCCACTGGGAAGGCGGCGACGCGTTGGTGGTGGACACCGTGGGCTTTAACGAGAGATTTTGGATTTCCAGGGAAGGACCGCCGCACACGGACAAGCTGCACCTGATCGAGAAATTCACGCGCACCGACTACAACACAATGCGCTATGAAGCGACCATCGACGATCCCGGCGCTTACACCAAGCAATGGACCGGCGGCTGGAACATTCCCTGGAGTCCGAACGCAGAGATGTACGAGTATGTGTGCCAGGACAACAATCGCGACGTCCGGCACATGTACGACAAGGGCGGGCAGTAACTAGCTATCAGCTTTCAGCTATCAGCCGCCTCAACGCCAACAGTAGAGTGTATAGATCCAGGGTGGGAGACAGATGTTTGATGTAATACAGGTCGTACTCCAGCGTCGCGATGGAGTCCGGCATTTCAGCGGCGCTCGTATGGACCTGCGCCCATCCGGTCAGCCCGGTTTCACGGAAAGCCTCTGGCCATAGAAACGGATCTGTTCGTCCAATACGCCGGCAAATTCAGGACGCCCCGGCGCTGGACCCGCCAATGCTAGCTCGCCGCGAGCCACGTTCAGCCAGCGCGGTAGACTGCTCAGGCGGAACCTTTCGATCCACCTAACCAATTCCACCTTCCGGAATCGGAACAGCGGGAACGCAACGCCTCCCCGCCCCACACGAGTTTCCCGCTCAAACACCGGACCTCGCGAGGCCCGCTTAATTGACCAAGCAGCCGCCGCCAGCACTGGGCATACCGCTACAAGGACCAGGCAGCCGGCGAGAACCGAGTAGATGTCCCTGGCTGGAACGGCGCCACGGGAGGAGTCTAGATCTGCCGAGTAAATCAGCCGCTCCGGCGCCATTTCGAATCGAGGAGATTCTGCCCGAGACCGACTCATATAGACCGGAGAGGTCCTCCACGCGCGTTCCCAACCGCTGTAGTTCGAGCAGCCGCCGCACGGGAAAATCGCGCGCCTCTCGCGGAACCACAATGCGACTGGGAGCGTGCTCCTGGAAAACAGCCTCGAATTCGTTCATGCCTCCTACATACGGCACGGCGTCGGCCCCCGATTTGTCGCCGAGATATCCCATCGCGGCCAAACCAATCTCCGGCCGATGTTTTAGCAGCACGGCGATTTCATCCGCCGGTCCCAAGGGTCCCAGGGGAGCGCCTAAGAAGAGAACCTTTCGGAAGGGAATGGCTCTGGACAGCGCCGCCGCCACGGCTAGCCGCCACACGGGGAAAACTCCCAAGGTCAGAAAGCTGCCTAAGATCATGATCAACCTCGGCGTTTCGGCGGAAGAACCGGCAAACGCCAGCAACGCCTGAGATCGCAGCCGAATACGCTTAACGGGAGTTGAGTTGGTCGCGATTCCTCACGCGGGAAAAGCGGCATGCTTGAATCCAGCGTTCGAAAAGGCCGACGGCGATGTGCTTTTTATCACCGACGTTCGGCAGTTGCTGGACCCACAGGCGCTGAGCTGCCTGGTGGCTAACTTCGCCGACCCAGGGGTCGGGGCCGCTACCGGCGAGATGCGGCTTCTTCCGGGCTCGAGCGGAGAGCACCGGGACACGGATCTTTACTGGCGTTACGAGCTATGGACGCGCAGGCGGCACTCCGAAATCGACTCGTTATTCACCACCACCGGTTGCATCTACGCTCTGCGCCGTGAATTGGCGGTGGCTCTTCCTCCGGATACTTTGAGCGACGACGCCTATCTCGCCTTGATCGCATTTTCCCGGGGATACCGCGTTATTTTCGATCCACAGGCAATTGCCTTCGATTATCCTGCGGTTGCGGGAACCGAATTCCGGCGGCGGTGGAGAAAACTGGCAGGGCGTTGGCAGATCCATATGCGCATGCCGTGGCTATTCACCTCGGCCAATCGCATGCGGATCCATTTTTTGTCTCACAAGTTCTCGCGGCTTGTGCTGCCGTGGGCGATGCTGGCAATTCTGGCGTTCACCGCGGCGCTGGCGCTGCTTGACCGCTGGATCCCATCGTCGCTTGTCTTCAAAGCGGCTCTCTTCGCCCGCCCGTACATTCCTGCTGATGAATGCCGCGGTGATGGCGGCTCTTGCAATGTTATTTATACCCGCGCAAAAGCCCTGGAAACCGACGCGCGCCGCGGCAGCGGAGGCTAAAGCCTCCGTTGCAGGCTGAAGCCCGCTCCACCGTCTACTTCGCGCGCTTGGCCACCAATTCCTCAGTGATCATCTCGAGCACGACGCGCGTAAACTTGATCTCGTCTCCCGAGACTTTGCCCTTATAGACGATCCTCAGCGGCATTCCCTGAAAATCGAGATTTTCGACGAAGGAGATGTCGTCGCCGCCGACGGTTCCCTCGGTAATCTGACTCGTCCCGTTGTCAGATTTGGCCGTTCCGGTCAACTTGCTTCCCTCGACTTTGAACGTGTAGGTGTAATTCTGCACGCCGATTTGAGTGTCGAAGGAAGCCGTCCAGGTTCCGGTGATGTCGGCTCCGAATGCCGGAGCCAACATCACGAGCGCGGCGGCGAAAGAGAGAAGCAACTTGCGGCTCATATCAGAAGCTGTATTTCAGCGCGAATTGAATCACGCGCGGATTGACGGTGGTCGCTGTGATTTGCCCAAACGTCGCCGGCGTATCGAGCGCAGTGGCTGGATTGTCGAACTGCGGGTGATTGACGACATTGAAGAATTCAGACCGGAATTGAAGCGACTGGCGTTCGGTCAAGAATGTGTTCTTGATGACCGAGACGTCCCAGTTGAACTGGCCCGGCCCCTGGATAATTCCCGGCCCGGAATTGCCGAACAACGTCGATCCGTCGGGAGAGAACGGCGCGACCGGCGCCGGGCAGAACGCCCCTGTGTTCAAGTAACCTGGTCCCCCGCTGACGCCGCCCAATCGCGACTCAATGCCGCCGGGAGTGCCAACCGATCCATAAGTTGCGTTCGGGCACATCTGAGCGCGGGCGGTGGCGAAGGTTCCAAGGCCATAGACCGTCCCGGTGCTCTGGTCCGTGATCGTCAGCGGCGAGCCGTTTTGCAACGTGGTCACGCCGGAAACATTCCATCCATTGAGCAGTTTTCCGAGAGCGCCTTTGCGGCTGGTCGAGGGCAGATCGTAACTGTAATTCACGATCAGCCGCTGCGGCCGGTTGAACGCGACCGGCCCATACTGTTGCGCCAGATTGCTCGGGTCATTGCTGTTGGCCGAATTTCCTCCAAACGGATTGGAGCTGCCCGCGAAGGTGCTCAAATCCTTGCTCCAGGTATAAGCGGCTTGCATGGAAAATCCGCGCGTCAGTTGCTTCCGCACCGTTATCTGGAGGCTGTTGTAATTGGAGATTCCGTCGTAGCTGGTTTGCTTGTAGCCGACCGGCTGAAAACCCAGGAGCGGAACGCGGAACGCCGCGTTGCCAAACGGGCCCGACGTGTTGGTGGTCAAGCCATTGACGGGATTGGTGGGACTGGCTAGCAACGGAGTGTTGGCCGTATGATAGGTATCCACGAGGTTGATGCCGCTCGATCCGACGTAGCCGGCTTCAAGGACCCATCGCGGCGCGAATTCGTACTGGAAGGTCACGTTGTATTGGCGGACCAGTGGGGTATGCAGGTTCTCCACGATTGCATTCTTGTCGAGGTTCGACGTCTGGCCGGTTGCGAAATTAGCCCAGCGGGCGGGGAAGGTTCCGAGCGGCGTGGTGGGATAGGGATTCTGGTTGCTGAAGGGAGCGGAGCCGATGCCACTGTAGTCGAGCGTAGTGGCGTAGGGTTCCCCCTCTTCCAAACCGTGCACAAACCGGTCGCCTCCCGTACGGTCGTAAAACAGTCCCGCCCCTCCGCGCACCACCAGCTTCTCATTGATCTGATACGCGAAGC
Source organism: Bryobacteraceae bacterium (assembly GCA_035631295.1). Lineage (GTDB taxonomy): Bacteria > Acidobacteriota > Terriglobia > Bryobacterales > Bryobacteraceae > Palsa-187. The sequence goes on from DASQJB010000266.1 coordinate 10,591, forward strand.
CGATTCGCGGGCCAAAATTGTTCAAGGGCGGTCCGCTGCGGACGGGCAGGCTGCGGTTGGAAATCAGTACGCCCTGCGGCGGCGCGGGGTAGTGCGCCAGGTAGTTATTCGGTAGCACGTACCCGACGACGCCAGGTCCGGAGGTCGTCGGACCCGTCGGGGGAACAGGTACGCTCTGGATCAGACTTAACCAGCGGTTGGTCAGGTTGCCATAGATGTCGCTGTAGATGCCGTCGTATTCCCATCGAACTCCTAAGTTCAGAGTCAACCGCGAATTCACTTTGAAATCGTCTTGTACGAAGGCCCACTGGTTGGGCTCTTTATATTCGTGAACGATGCCGTTGGGGGCTGGGCCGCTGCGCACGCAGAACAGGCACTGGAAGATGTTGCCGCCACCGCCGTTCGTGTTGCCCGGATTGGTGACGCTACAAGTGGCGTCGCCGGGCGCGCATCCGGCGCGCCCGATCAGCCAGTCGGCGAAGGAGCCATAGAAGAGGAATCCGCGCTCCAGGCCCGCGAAGTCGATGGGCCATTGCGTCCGCTCCATTTCATAACCGGCGCGGATCTGGTGTCGCCCGTGCTGCCAGGAGATCTGGTCCGCGTATTGGAAATGGTTCGTCGTGCTGAAGGAGGGCGCCAGCGTTCCGAACAGGCTTGGCGCGCCGAAAATGATCGTGACCGGAAGTTCGTTCATACTGGGAACGATCGGCGTCTGTCCCACTCCCTGCGGCGTGCCTGGCGTGGAATCCGTTCCCAGCGCGTAATTACGTTGTCCCGAGATTCGCGCTTCGTTGATCAATGTAGGCTTGAGCTGCGTGGTGAGCTTGAGCACCACGTTCATGTTGGAATAGTCGTTGTGAATAGGCGTGCCGGGGATGCCGCCGGTGTTGAAGGGTACCGTCTGCGGATTGTGCGTATAGAAAAACCGCATCGCCAGGGCATTCTTAGGGTTGACGATGTAGTCGCCGTTGATTACATATTGGTCCTCGTGGTAAACGGCGGGGATGCTGTACTGCCGCCGCGCGAAGTCGCTAATTCCCGAGCCGGGAATGTAATAGCTGCCGTCCGCGTTTTTCAGATTAAGCATGGCCAGAGAGACAGGGTTGATATTGGACCCGTCGCACGCCACCTGGACGCTGGGAAAGGGGCCGCCGCCAGGGAGGAAGGCGAGGAATGTCAGGAAGTTGGGGTTGCCCGGGTGGTTCGCGGGGCACATCGACGCGCCCAGCGCGCCCCGCCATGCCGACGTGCTCCGGTCTCCCGCAGGCAGCGGCGGAAGGACCACGCTGCTGTTTCCCTGGGAAGCGACTCCGTTGAGCTGGCGCGTGCCCTCATAGCTGCCAAAAATGAACAGCTTGTCCTTCTTGATCGGCCCTCCGATCGTGCCGCCGAACTGATTCTGTTTGAAGATCTGCTGTTTTCCGCCGCCGTCGCGATTCTCGAAAAAGCTGTTGGCGTTCAGGTCTTCATTGCGGAAGAACTCGAACAACGATCCGTGAAACTGATTGCTGCCGGACTTGGTCACGACGTTGACGTTGGCGCCGGGATTGCGGCCATAGCTGGCGTCGTACGTCGAGGTCTGGATCTTGAATTCCTGAATAGCATCGGGGTTGGGAATTCCAATGCCCGCATAAATTCCAGAGTCGTTGGAGCTGCCGCTGTTGGCGCTGTTGTTGATGGCCACGCCATCCATCTGGTAGTTGTTCTGGCCCGGGTCTCCGCCATTGACGCTAAAATCCTGTGTCGCCTTTCCGAATGCCGTAGCGTTATTGACGCCCGCATTCACCCCAGCGGAAAGCCCGAGGATTTGCGTGTAATTCCTGTTGCTCAGCGGCAGCGCGGTGACCTCGCGCGATCCCACCGTCGTGCCCAGCGTGGAACTGGCGGTTTGTAGAACTTCCGCTCCCGCCTCCACCGTCACTTGTTCGCTCTGGGCGCCCACTTCCAGCCGCCGATCTAGGACTGGCGTCTCTGTGACGTTGATTTGGACATTCGGCACTTCGGACACCTTAAATCCCGTGGCGCTGAATTTCACGCTGTACGAGCCCGGCGGCAACAGCGCGAAGCGATAGCTTCCGTCCGTGCCGGTGGTGGCGCTGCGGGCTTGATTTGTTCCAGCGTTGGTTATGGTGACCGTCGCATTGGCGATCACCGCGCCGGTGGGATCGGTAACAGTTCCCGCAAGCGCCCCCGTCCCAGCCGACTGTGGCAGCGCCGCCGGCGCACAAATCATCAGAAATATCAAAACCCAGACGATCCGCTTGTTAGATTGCATAGAACCTTCCTGTGTAGAGTGCTGCGATTGTGCTCAGCGAATGAGTTCCCGCCACGGCCACTTCAGAATCCGCTTGCATGCAGAGACTATCCCTTCCAGGAGATTTTATGATAGACTTCGCTCCATCGAAGTCAAAACAGCGTCAAATTTTGGCGCTGAGGGGATGGAGGGGCAAGTGGGACAGATTGCTTTCGGGCCCTTTTGCATGGACCTGGACGGAGGCCGGCTGCTACGAGACGGCTGCGCCCTCGACTTGAGACCGCAGGCGTTTCAAGCGCTTCGCGCGCTGATTCAAAACTGCGGGCGGCACGTCGACTACGAGCAAATGATTCATCAGGCTTGGGATGGAGCCTTTGTGTCCCGGCACACGGTGGCCGTGACGGTAGGCGAGGCGAAGAGGGCGCTCCGGGAATATGGCGCCTGGATTCACTACCGCCCCAAACTGGGCTACCGTCTGGAAATCCCCATCGCGGAAGAACTGATCCGCAAGGGCTCGCACTTCGCCCAGCGCCACACACGCGATGGATTCGAGAGAGCATTGGAGTGCTTTCAGGCAGCGGTGGACGCCGATAGCGCGGATTTCCGGGCGTTCCAAGGAATGGCTCAGTGTTACCTGAAGCTCGGCGCCCTGGGGCTGCGGCCGCCGCTTGACATGTATCCCAGATTTCTCGAAGCGCACCGGGAGGCTGCGGCCCGAGAGGGCCTCACTGCAGAACTGCGCGCGGATTGGGCTCACGCCTTGCATATCTTCGAGCGCCGGGCCGCCGAGGCGGAAACCGAGCTGCTACAGGCGGCTAAGGATGCCCCACTTTGGGCGCCCATTCACGGCAGTCTTTTCCTCTTGTACGTCTCCACGCGCCGCTTCGATCAGGCGGAGGCAGCGCTCGCCGGCGCCTGCGCCGCCGATCCTCTTTGGCCCCTCCTGCTCTCCCTTGAGGTCTTTCTCCGGCTGTGCAAACGGGAGTTTGAATCCGCCGTCACCGCCGGAAAGAAGGCGGTGGATCTGCACCCCTATTTCCCGCTCGGCCGGTTCTTTCTCGGCTACGCGCTGCAGCAGGCCGGCCAATTATGCGCCGCCATCGAGCAGTTCCGGCTGGCGCAAATCATGTCGCCGGACTCCGACCGGTTCCGGACGCATGAAGCCACTTGCCTTGCTCGCGCTGGGAAACGGGCTCAAGCGGAACGAATTCTGGAAGAGTTGGAAGGTCTCCGGCGACGCGACTACGTGGACGCCTACAACATGGCTGTCCCGTATTTTGCGCTCGGCAGAAAAGATCGCGCCTTCCATGAGCTGGAACGGGCTTGCGAAGAAAACTCCGCAACACTGTTCGCTCTGGACGTGGATCCGAAGATGGACCCCTTGCGGCGAGACCCGCGATTCCAGCGCATTTTGCGGCGCGTGTTTTGCAGCCAGGAAGCTATAGCCGCCGAGGGCTGACCCAGGTTCATCCGTCTGACCGCTCCCTCACGGCCGCGGCTCTGTTACCGGCTGTAAACGCAAACACCCGTTCCGAGCCGCGATCGTCAGGGAGCGGTTCAACTGCAGGTTACCGCACGACGACCTTCGCCAGACCGGCATTGCCGGCTGTGTCATACACGCGGACAGAGATCAAGTGCTCGCCCGCGGGGAACGATGCGATGCGGATCGGAAAGCTCTCATACGGCGAGTCCGTGACGCCGTCGGCAGCTTCCACCGGCGTCCACGGCCCTGCATCTATGGAATACTCGCAGCGGCGCAGCGCCGAGCCACGATCCTCAGCGTCCACAGAAAGCTCCAGCGCGGAGCCAACGCGGCGCGGAGCGCCTGGCGTGACCACCGGCGGAGTGTTATCGATCGTGATGGCGGCGCTTACCAGTTCGGCTTCGCGCGCGAGGTTCACGGGATTCGACGGCCGGTCCGAAGCCGTGATACGGAAAAAATAACGGCCGTCCGCCAAAACATCCCCGTCTAAAACATACGTATTCTCGGTCATGTTGGCGCGCAACAGCTTCCACTGCGCTTCATCGTCGCCGCGGAAATAGAGGTTGTAGATCAATTTGTCCCCGTCAGCATCGTCGGCTTGCCAGGAAATTTGGATCTGCTGGGAGGCGCCTCGCGAAATGGTCTGCGGCGCGCCGGCGCCCGCGAGCTCGGCCGAATCCGTCACGGTGACCGTGTAGGCCGCCGAGCTTCCCGAAGAAGCTGCTTTCGCGGCGCCGGGTTGCGCCGTCACGCCGATGCTGTGAACCACCGGGGGCGTGTTTTGCGGCAAATATGCAAGTGTCACCCCCTCCAGCGTCGGCGAGGCGCCGCCCGAAAATTCGACGCGCCACTGAACATAGCGCGCATTGGGGCTGGTGATGGCCGCCTGCGCCGGATTTGAAATAGGGTTAGACCAGTCGCTCCAAGTCGCATCAGGCCGCGCGGAATTGCCGCTGCGCGTGCGGAAGGAAAGGCCCGAAGCGCTTCCGCGCCAGCTCAACCGGCCCCAACGCGCCACCGTTCCCGCGTCGCGGACAGGAGCTTCGAACCAACCGCCCGCGGCCTCTCCGTTCTCCAGCCGCAACACTTTCCCGAAATTGCCCGTCGCCGCCAGGAGTCCCTTCTGAGAGGGGACCAACCGCGTGGCGTCGCCCTCGTTGGCTTGCGCCATGAGTGTCGCGTTTCCCGGAGCGGCGGCATCCATTTTGTAGACTCGCCCTTCCGCGTCGGTGAGAAACAGAATTGAAGGTCCCTGCATCGCCAGGTCGTAAATGTTCTCCTCTTTCGAGGACCACAGAGTCTCAACGGTGTTGTCTGGCGCGATCTTGTAAAGCGCCGATCGTTCCACGCCGGTGTACTCGGTGGTGGAGGAGGCAGAAACGCTCGTTTGCGCCGCCGCAACGGCAGGAGCCTTCGCCGCTTCGGGCTTCGGCGCGGGGTTCAACCCCGCTTGTTGATCCGTTACGGTTACGGTTGTGGTAACCGTGGGCACGGCTCCTGCGGATGATGTAACCGCGGCTGCCGAAGCCGCGCTGGTGCGCTTCGCCACGCTACCTCCCAGCGCCGCGGCGTAAATCGTTCCATCCGGAGCCGGAATGATCGCGCGAATCTCGGGAAGGCTGGAGTCGTATAGGACGAATGCTTTGCCGGGCCCGGTGATCCGGTACAGAAGCCCGTTGGGCTCACTTCCCGCCAGCAAGCGACCTTGCGCGTCGAAGGCCAGGGAAGTGACGTGCGTCTGTCCGGTTTCGTAGTACACGCTTCCTGCGCCTGCTGCGGTGACACGGAAAATCTTGCCTTCGTCGCCGGTCGCCACGACCAGCGAGCCATCGGGCGCACATGCCAAGGCCCAGATGTAGCGAGCTCCGGGCGAAAAATATTCGCTCGCCTTGCCGTTCTCAATGCGGTACACCTTCCCATCGGGCGAAGTTCCGGCATAAACGACGCCTTTGGAGTCGACCGCCACCGCGAAGATCTCGGGGTGGTCGGACGTCCACACTAGCGAGGTTTTACCCGCAGCGTCCAAGCGGAACAGCCGCCCGCGATTTCCGGTTCCGACATAGAACGAGCCGTCGGGAGCCGGCGCAACGCTCCAGATTTCAGCTTGCCCGGAATCGAAGACCGTGGTGACGTGCGGACCTAGCGTCAGCTTCCCGTCGCGGCTAAGAGAGAGGCCTTCCAGCCGACCGCGGGAGAAATCTTGGTAGCCGCTCATTTCCCAGCTCTGCGTGGTGGCGGCGGAGCAGATCGTCGCCGCGCACGCCAGCAGCGCCGCCTTCATTCCCTCACCTCGATCTGAATCGTCTTCGATCCGGTGACTACGTTGTCTCCGGCGGGAATCACGATCTCGGCCATCTTCGCTCCTCGCGTAAGACCCGACCCGGATGCGCCACCCTGCGCCTTTCCAAAGATGATCGCGAGGGAGGCCGGCAGGCCCGGCAAGTCGCGGCCATCGGCTGTGAAGTTCATATCTGCGCGCCAAAATCGGATATAAGCGTTCGTATTTGAGCGCAAGCCGTTAAGCAGCTGCAACACTTGCTCGGGCGACCGCGCGGGCGATCCCATCGCGGTTTGCACCTCCGCAAGATTCGCGGTCGCGGCATCGGAGACGGTCACGTACAGCGGACCAGCCGGAGCGCCCACTGGAATCCGGTAGCGCGATTTCTTTATGGTTTCCGCGCCGTTTTCTCCGGTCAGCACAATGTTAAACTCCACATCGTCGCCGGGGCGGGCGCGCCGCGGGGCGGCCAGGTCGGCAATCTGCATCTGATTCTTCGTCGCCAGCGGCGCGACTTCTAGCGTCAAGTTCTTCAGCCGAAATGCATCGAATCCGCTTCCCAAAGCATAGGAGAGGGGAGTGGCCACGCCCACGGATGCGAACGTCGCAACATTGACGTCGCCGCTATAAACGTTGTCGAGCTTCAGCGATCCGCCGTCGAATTCCGCGCGTCCCCGAATGGAATAAGTCGCCGCGCCAACCGAGCGCTCCGTCGCGTCGATGGCCGAAAAAACGGCCATCTGCGTCACTAGAGGAGTCATGACGCGATCCTGAATCACGCTCATCCGGTAGACATTGCGGCCTACGTGAATCTCCATCGGCGACATCCCGGCGCGCCGTCCCGTCAGGCCGGAGATGGCTGTGTCGCGATCTTCGGTGATCGTCCCCATCCACTCCTTGGCCTGTGAAATCTTAAAGGAGCTCGCCAGGTTGGGCAGCAGCGCCAGCACTTCGGCGCGCGCGAACGGAAGGTCCGTCGTGCCTGAAGCGAGAAAACGGTGGCCGAAAGCATATACGCGGTTACCGTCTATAGCGGTAACGGTGCCGTCGGCGCTCACGCTCATATCACCCGAGAGAAGCTGCACGCTAATCATCGAGCCTGGCTCCAGCTTGCTCGGATCGCCCAGGCGATCCGGCGGGTTGCCTCCACCGGAGACTCCCTGTCGCGGGTCTAGGCCGAGTTCGCGAAGCCGCGGGGCGAACTGCTCCAGGGCCGAGGCCGTGAAGCCGGAAAACGAGACCGGGGTTGCGATCTCTTCCAGCCGCAGATCGCCGCTTACGTATCTCTGCCGCGCAACTGTGGCGGGCGGCTGACCCTTGACGTCCGGCGTTACGCGCAACATCTCTTCGATAGGCCGAATGCCGGCGATCGCCTCCTTGGCTTGCGGAAAAGCGAGCGCCACCGCGCCCGCAAGTTTGCCGTCGATATACACCGGCGATCCGCTCATTCCCTGCATCACGCCAGTCCCCGCCAGCGGTCCTCCGGCAAGACGCGCCAGGATGATCGACTGCCGCGGCCCGATATTTTCCAGCACGCCCAAAACTTCTACTTGAAACTCCTCGACCTTGGAGCCGGAGAATACCGTTTTGCCGACGCCCGTTTGCCCAGGCCGCACGTCCTTGAGCGGAAAGATTACGGGCGCCGCGGAGAGCATCGCCGCGGCCGCCAAGCCGGCGGCCAGGACTCGGACCATGGCCTTATTCTAGCGCCCGCTCCATTTTTCGGTGCTCTTTGAGTGTGCACCGGTCCATCACCACTTTGAGCCCCGCGTTGCGGGCCCTCTCCGCCGCTTCCTCGTGGATCACTCCTTCCTGCATCCACACGGTTTTCGCGCCTAAGCGAATGGCGGACTCGACAATCTCCGGCACATATTCCGAGCGCCGGAAAATATCCACGATGTCGATCTTTTCCGGGATGTCTTCCAGGCGTGCATAGCACTTTTCTCCCAGCACCTCCGATTCTTTCGGATTCACCGGGATAATGCGATATCCGGCGCGCTGCAAATAAGCCGCGACGCCATTGCTGGGCCGCATGGGATTCGAGGAGAGCCCCACCACCGCGATCGTGTGGCTGGATTTGAGAATTTCAGCTATGGTGGCCATCGGTCATTTTTAAGAGTTTGCGAAAGCGCTCGACTTCCAGAGAGGTGAGCTGACGGTAGCGGCCGGGCGCGAGATCCAATTCCAAAAAGCCGATCTTCACGCGGCGGAGTTTTTCCACTAACCTGCCGAAATGATTAAACATGAGCCGGATCTGATTCTGGCGGCCCTCCGCGATGCGCACTTCATACCAGGGATTCGCTCCAGGCTTGATTTGTTTGATCTCCGCCGGCGAGGTTTTCTGGCCGTGCAGCGGCACGCCCTCACGAAAGGCGCGCTCTTGCTCAGCGGTAAGACCTCCATTCACCTTCACCACATAGGTTTTGACGACGTGGCTAGCAGGCGCGGTGATGCGGTGCGCAAATTCGCCGTCGTTGGTCAGCAGCAACAACCCCTCGCTGCTGTAATCAAGCCGCCCGACGGGAAATACTCGCTCGCGCACTCCCCGCAGCAGATGCATCACTGTTTGGCGTCCCTCGGGATCCGAGACGGTGGTTACGCAACCTTTGGGTTTGTTCAGCGCAAGATAGATGTGGCGCTTGGGAGCGTGCACCAAGCGGCCGTCCACTTTGATGTGATCGCGATCCAGGTCGGCTTTCGAGCCAAGTTCCGTGACGGTCGCGCCATTCACCGTGATCCGGCCTTGAACAATCAGTTCCTCGGCTTTGCGGCGGCTGGCGACGCCGGTCTGCGACAAAATCTTTTGCAGCCGCTCCTCAGGCATTCTCCGTGGGCGGGGCCGGCGAGTTTTCGCCGGCTGCCGCTGCGTTTTCCTCGACTCCCGGCGCCGGCGCCTCCTCTACCAGTTCCATGCGGCCCAGTTCCTCGAATTCTTTCAATGTGGGCAATTCGCTTAAATCCTTCAAGCCGAACTGCACCAGGAAATCTTTCGTGGTCTTGTAAAGGATGGGCTGGCCGACCACTTTCTTGCGCCCCGCCTCGGCGATCAGCTTCCGGTCTAGCAGCGTTTTCAGCACTCCCGCGCCTTGCACGCCGCGGATCTCCATAATCTCCGGGCCGGTCACCGGCTGTTTGTACGCAATTACGGCCAGAGTTTCCAGCGCGGCGAGCGAGAGCTTCAAGGGAGGCGTGAGCTTTTTTACAAATGTCCGAACGGCTTCATGGTGCTCGGGTTTGGTGGACATCTTGTAGCCGCCGGCGACTTCCCGCACGCTGAGGCCGTGCTCGGGCCGCGCATACTCGGCCGAGATCTCGTCCAGCACATGTTTCACCTTGTCCAGAGGCCGTCCCAGGGCGGAGGCGATCTGCTGAGCCGAGAGCGGCTCATCGGTAATATAAACGATAGATTCCAGGACCGCCTTGAGCTGCGCGTCGTCTGTTGATATGTCGGCCGGCGATGAGACCTCGGCCGGCTCTGGCGCCGCAGCCGCCTGCTCGACGGTTTGCTGATCGAAGAGATCGCGCGCAACGGACTCGCTGCCCTCGCTGGTGCGCTCTTCGGCGAACAATTCTTCCACGCTTAACGATACCCTTCTTCGATTGCGTTCATTGTTTCCTCGGCGGTGAAGGCATTTTCAAAGCCCTCCATACGCTTCAGACCGATCTCGCCATTAGTCTGCACCAGACCCAACGCCTGAAGCTTCACCATTTCCAGCATCGCCAAGAAAAGGCCGATCATCGCGCGGCGGCTGCGTTGGCGCTCAAATAATTCGCGCGCCGGCAAAGCCCGGCGTTCCCGCTCGAACAGCTTGCGGAGATACCGCATCATGTCGGGCACCGAAACGTCTTCCTGACTGATTTCGTAAATCGGGCGCGCCTTAGCTCGCTCCAGCACGGTCTGAAGCGTCTTCACCAAATCGAACAGCGTGACCGCTAGGCCGGGGCCCTCGTCTTCCGCCCGGAATCGCTCGATCTGCGGATTGGACCAAACCGCTTCCTCCACCACCCGCTTTTGATGCAGCATTTCCGCAGCGGTCTTGAAGCGCTCGTGCTCGAGCAGCCGCTCCACCAACTCCGCGCGCGGGTCTTCCTCGGGCGCGAGCTTTTCCAATTCCGGATCGCGCGGCAGCAGCATGCGGCTTTTGATGTGGATGAGCGTCGCCGCCATGTAAACGAATTCCGCGCTCAACTCTATGTTCATCTCGGCGGCCTGCTGGACATACTCGAGATACTGCTGCGTGATCCGAGCGATAGGGATGTCGTAGATGTTGATTTGCTGCTTGCGGATCAGATCCAGCAACAGGTCGAGCGGGCCTTCGTATTGCTCCAGGTGGAAATTGAGTGGGGAAGAAGCCACTAGGGTTCAGCATAGCAAGCGTCGCTTGGAGGTACGCGCTATGCGCCACGCATGAGCCGGCCGGACGCGAGTCCTCCTAGTCCGTTATCTGGGCCGCGCCCGAATGAACATTTGCTTTCCCATCGGCTTCCAGGGAAGGGCGAGATAGAGCCGGATTAGGAGAGGCGAAACGGGCAAACGCGATTTTACGGTCAACGGCAGGAAGCGTGGCTGGCAGTCAAGCACATTATAGCCGTTAGCGTTCAGAAAATCGCAAATGCTCGTATGGGAATAGACAGTCACGTGCGTATAATCGTCAAAGTATTCCCGATATGCATAGAAATAATTTGGTTGGAGAATGTTCAGCGTCCCATCCTTTGCCAACGCCGTCTTGAGCTGGCGCAAGATAGAAGCAAACTCGTTCTGCGTGATGTGCTCAAAAAGATTGCTGGCAAAGGCGAAATTTACCGAAGACGGCGCCAGAAACGACAAGTCGGC
>DASQJB010000267.1:0-22131 GCA_035631295.1 Bryobacteraceae bacterium
CAAGATCGACGCCACGCCGCAAGGACGTGGTCGAGCCGACCTCTAGCACTTCGTTGTAACGCGGCACGGGCAGTGGGCGCAGCACCAGCGCGTCCGCGGCCGTGAACATAGCGCAGTTGGCGCCGACACCGAGCGCGATGGAAAGAACGGCGATCGTCGTGAAGCCGGGATTCTGGCGCAGCGAACGGCAGCCGTAGCGCAAATCCTGCCATAGATGCTCGATCCACGACCATCCCCAGGCTGAGCGCACATCTTCCTTCACGCGCAACATCGGTCCGAGCTTGCGGCGAGCAGCCTGCCGCGCCTCGTCCAAAGACATGCCCGCATCGACGTTCTCGCGTGTTTCGCGGTCCAGGTAATCTTGGATCTCTTCGTCCAAGCTCTCTTCGCGCCGTCGCCACAATCCCATGGTCATTCCTCCGCGGGCTGCATGATAAGGCCGATCGCCCTGGTCAGCCGGTCCCATTTCGCGTTTTCTGCGGTTAGGCGCTTGCGCCCTTTCGCTGTGAGGCTGTAATAGCGCGCCTTGCGGTTGTTTTCGGAGATCCCGTCCTTGGCGGAAAGCAGGCCCTGCCGCACCAGCCGGTGGAGCGCCGGGTAGAGCGAGCCGTGTTCTACTTGCAAGACCTCCTGCGAGCCACGCTCGATGGCGTGAGCGATGGCGTGGCCGTGAGCCGGCCCGAACAGGAGCGTGCGCAGGATCAGCATGTCGAGCGTTCCCTGCAATAAGTCGATGCGATCGTCTCCGGTAGGCATTCTTCCAGAAGAACACGTCTACTTCGGTAGAATGTCAAGGGAAAGTGGGCAACCCGAAGCCGCTCCTGTGAAAATGCTCTGGAGCTGGCTTTCTACGGCACTGGCAGCGAGGCTGAAGCCTCGCGCGGGCTAAAGCCCGCCCTCCAGCGTCGCGGCTCAGTAACCTACTTGCCCGGGAAATGGGCCAGGTCTTTTTCGTCCTCCGAGCAGAAGGACTCGAGCAGTTCCGTGTCCGGCACGAGGCGGAAGCCGACGCGAATAGTGACTGGCTTCACGTAGGTCTTCGGATCGTCCACGGTGATGGTGGCCTCGAGATGGCCGAAATCGCGGCGGCGGAAGCTTTCCGACACGCGCAAGGATTCGCTGTGAGGGTGTCCGATCGCGTCCAAGGGACTTTTGTCGTTGAAGCCGACTGTTTCGACCACGAACGAATCGCCTATCCACTTCCCCACCGAATAGCCAAGCCAGCTAGGTTGCGGATCTTCGGGAAGCTTGCGGCCATCGCTGAAAATCTGGCGGAATACCGAGTCCGCCTCGTACAGGAATAACATCGTCCGGGGCGTCTGGACAACCTTGTAAGGAACCGGAAGCAGGTCCGCGAGCGGCAGACTCGGAGGCGGGCAAAGCGTGGGCGGCTTTCCCCCGCTCTGGGCTCTCTTCTGGAACGAGGCTGCGGCTGCTGGCTGAAATGGCTCCTGCCCCAAGGGAACATCGCCGAAGAAGTTGAAGAAATACTTTGACGGAACATCCTCGCCTAAACCGTTAATGCCGCCGGGAAGCAGGAAGTGCTGTATTTCTTCGACAAGGGCGCTTTCCGCTTCCCAGATGCCGGAAAGATCGGGCTTGCCATTGAGGTGGGGCGCCGGCGCGGAAAGGTTCGGTTTGCCGTCCTTAGTCCGCGGCGTGGTTGGATCGCGATAGATGGCCCATTGGGCGTTGATGGTAAGCGGCGCTGCGACGAGCGCCAGCAGAAGACAGACGTGCTTTTCCTTCATGGTTCCTCCGATGGATCCTCATTATCTTGATTTTGGGCCTTACCGTGCGGTACAGCTTGTACTCTAACTTTACTGCAATAAGGCCCGCCGCCACAAGCGATGGGTGCGCGACTTGAAAGTTGAGATATCTGCGATCTGAGCGTACCTGGTGCGCAAGCGTTGACGTTGAGAGTCTTGTATCAGAGCACGCCTTCAGGCGTGCCGGATGGAAGCCTAACCGAGTAGGCTTCAGTCCCTAAATTCGCAGCGAAGGCAAGCAATCGGCAAGGTGCAGGGGCTGAAGCCGTGCCCTGATACGAAGTCTACAAAGGGGGCCACGCTCATGTCGCGCACCCACAAGCGATCATTCATGCCGGAGCGCCGTCATTGGATCCACCCTCGAGGCGCGGCGCGCGGGGAGGTACGCCGCAAGCAGTGCGACGACCAGCAACGCGGGTGTGATCGAAAAATACAGCCGCGGCTCAATCGTGTGATTCAGCGGATACAGGCGCAGCAAGCGCGCGGTAGCGGCGCTAAGAGCAAGTCCCACGGCGGCGCCGGCCGACGCCAAAATCATAGCCTGTTCGAGAATCATACGCACCACGGAAGCGCGGTCCGCTCCCACGGCCATGCGGATACCGATCTCGCGAACCCTCCGGCTTACAGCGTGGGACATCAGCGCATACAGTCCGACCATCGCGAGCAGGAGTCCCGTCAAACCCATAGCTCCGACAATATCCGTAGTGACGTCGCCAATGTCGACCACTTTAGTCTGGTAGAAATCTTCAATGGTCCTAACATCGTAGACGGGCAGATCGGAATCCAAATCATGCGCGGCCGCTCGCAAGGGAGCCGCCACGCTGGCCGAAGGGCCGGCGGAAGCGGCCGCCAAAGTCAGGGTTCTCGGCGGGTCCTGTCTGCGCGGGAAATAGACGAAGTCGGCCGGCGGCTCGCCAGGATAGAGATATTCGCCGTTACGCGCGACGCCCACAATCAGCATCAGCGGCCCGTTTGCGTTCGCCAGGCGGAAGCGTTTCCCGATCGGGTCCTCACCCGGCCAGTAATGCTCGGCCAAGGTCTGATTCACGATCGCCACCCGTGGCGATCCCGCCGTATCGGCTTCAAGGAAAGGTCGCCCGCGCAGGATGGGGACGCCGAGCGTTTCGAAGTACGATTCATCCACTCGATTCACCCAGACCACGGCGTTTTCTTTCGCTGAAGGAAGGGGACGGCCTTCGGGCACAATCGCGATTACAGCTTGCGGATCCAGTGGAATTGATTGCGCGGCAGTCGCCGAAAGGACGCTGGGCGTAGCTCGGGCGCGATCGAGGAGCTTTTCGAAAAAGCGTTCGGAGTCCGCATCGCTGTACCCTGCCAGACCCGGATCGAAGGTCATCAGGAGACGATGGTCTGTGCGGAAGCCGGGGCCACGCCGGAACTCGTCCCGGAAGACGCCATATACGAACGCCGCCACCGTGAGCAGCACCAGCGATACCGCCACCTGTCCGGCGACCAGGATATTTCTCCCGGTAATCCGGCGCCGCGTCACCGCCGCTTCGCCAGCCTTAAGCGCTGTCGTGAGGTCCGCGCGCGTGGTCTGAATCGCGGGAATCAGCCCGAACAGGAACACGCTTGCGATGGCAAGCGCTATGGCGAACAACAAGGCGCGTTGATCCAATTCAGGCATTGGCGCCGCAACGAAATCGCGCCCGAGTTGAACGCGGCGCAGCAACGCAATTCCGGCATAGCCCACCGGCAGGCCGAGGAGTGCGCCCGCCACGGCGATGATGGCGCTTTCGGCGAGCAGTTGCCGGATGAGTCGGCTGCGGCCCGAGCCGATGGCCAGGCGCACAGCAATCTCCTTCGCTCGCGACGGCGCGCGGCTGCTCAAAAGGCCAGCGACATTGAAACACGCCGTCAACAGCACAGCCATTGCCAACATCGTAATGATCGCGATTCCGTAAATGCGCACTGGCTGCTCACCGACCCGCTCCTGAAATTCCGTTCGCGCGGTGAAATGCTGATTGCGATTCGTAGCGGGATAGGCGCGCTCGAGGTCCGCGGAGATGGCCGATAGCTCGGCGACCGCTTGCCTGACGCTGGTCCCATTCTTGAGGCGGCCTTTCAGGTTGAGGCTGCGGAGATCGCGGGCGTTGAGGATGTCCGGACGGTTGATCAGCCGCGGCCAAAGCGCCAGAGGCAAGTAGAACGAAGGACGCCGCTGAAGATTTACGCCCGTGAAGCTCTCGGGCGCGACGCCGATCACTGTCGCCTCCTGACCGCCAACATAGATGTGCTGTCCCAGCGCTTTCGGACTCAAAGAGAACTGATCGCGCCAAAATCCGTAACTGAGAACGACTACCGCGTCTTCCTCGGGACGGAAGGAGCGCCCGAGCACGGGCGTCACGCCGAGGACGTCGAAGAAGTTGCCGCTGACCAGGGTGGCCACTTTGGCTTGCGGCGGCTCACCCGGGTCATGGCTAAATCCGGCGCCAACGTGCGTGTAGGCCGCGAGGCCATCCCAGCTTCGCGCGCGTTTCTGAATGTCCAGGTAGTCAGGGTAGGACGCAACCAGCGCGCTAAAGAGATTATCGAGCGAAAATACGGACCCCACGGTGAGCAGATCGCCTGGTCGTGGAACCGGCAACGGTCGCAACAGATTGGCGTCGGCCATGCTGAACATGGCTACGTTCGCTCCGGCGCCCAGGGCGATGGAAAGGATCGCGATGAGCGTAAACCCAGGGCTCTTTCGGAGAATGCGCGCGGCGTGGCGAAGATCCCGAAGCATACCTAGATCATCATACTATCGACCGCCCGCATGGCCGCAATAGAATAAGGTCATGGACGCTCCTAAGGCCCCGGAGCCCTCGCAGGCAGTGGAGCGCTATTTCCAGTTGTCGCTTCTTGGGCTTTTGGCATCGGGTTATCTTGCGATCGCGAGCTCGGGTCTGCTGGATGGCTTGGCGCATGCGGCGGCTCTTATGGCTCTCGCTCTTCGTGCGGCCGTCATCGCCGGTTGGCTTCGCGTCAGGCCGGATAACGCGGTGACCGGCGCCTTAGCAGTGACCGCGGTTCTTTTCTTCCCCATCGACTATCTTTGGGCATCGGCCTCGCTTCCGGTTGCTGTATTGCACTTAACGTTCTTCTTGGCCGGGCTGAAGCTCGTGACTGCGTCGACAAACCGCGATTACGCATATCTTAAGGCGTTTGCGGCGGCGGAATTGCTTGCGGCGGCGATGCTCGGGCCAGGCTTGAGCTTCTTCGGCTTTCTTGTGCTCTTCCTTCTCTTCATCATCTCCACGTTCGCCGCCGGTGAGATTCGGCGCTCCAGCCAAGGCCCAGGCGCCATGGCCCGCAGCGGAGTCCGGTTCTTCAACCGCCGCCTTGGATTGCTTGCCTTCGCGCTGTCCGGCGGCATTCTCACGCTCACCGCCGGCATGTTTTTCGTGCTGCCGCGCACGGCCCGCGCTGCTATCGGACGATTCGGCTCAAACCGACATCACTTACCAGGCTTTACGCGGGAGATCAATCTCAGCGAGATCGGCGAGATCAAACAAAGCAGCCGGCCCGTGCTGCACGCGCGGGCTTACGGCGGCGAGAGCTTGGGCGGAGTGTACTGGCGGGGTGGTTCGCTTTCTCAATTCGACGGCAAAGTATGGCATTCCCCCGCGGGGCGGGACACGCCAATGCGCGTGGACCGCGGTGTTCTCGTGCTCGGACGGGCGGCTAATCCGCGGCCCGGGCGAGACATAGCGTACCGGGTGGAGCTGCAGGAGATCGCGGCGGATACCTTGTTTTTCGCCGGGGCGCCCGAAACCATAAATGTCAATCTGCCAGGCGTGTATGTTTCGCGCGGCGGCTCGATCCGCATCCCGCGGCTTCCCAATGGCATTGGTTACAGCGTCTACGGCTTTTTCGAAGACCGCACGGCTCCGGCGCGAGGCGTCATCACGCCTCTGCCAGAAACCCTGCGGCGAGACTCGCTGGAACTGCCCAATAGCCTCGATCCGCGCATTCCTTCGCTCGCCCGCGAAATGACGGACGGGGCGCAAACCGATGAGCAGCGCGCGCGCCTTCTGGAGCAGCGATTGCGCCACGACTATTCCTATACGCTGGAGTTGCCCCAGAAAACAGTGTCCGATCCTTTGGCGAATTTTCTCTTCGTTCGCAAGAAGGGGCATTGCGAATATTTTGCTTCCGCCATGGCGGTGATGCTAAGGACGCTCGGCATCCCTTCGCGAGTAGCCACCGGTTTCCAAAGCGGAACGTACAACCCGATTACGGGCTGGCAGGTGGTGCGCGCCTCGGATGCGCACAGTTGGGTGGAAGCGTGGCTGCCCACTAGCGGCTGGACGACTTTCGATCCCACACCCTCAGACCCGCGCGCGGGCTCGAGCGAAATCGCCCGCCGAATCTCCTTGCTCTCCGACGCCGCGGACCAGTTTTGGCAGAACTGGGTGCTGAGCTATGATCTTCCACGCCAATCCGCTCTGGCTTCGCGGATCGAGCAGGCCTCCAGCGCTCTGGGTTTATCCGGCGTTTCCAGTTGGTTTTCCGCCGCAGGAAGTTCGTGGCGCCAAGCGGCGCGATTGAAGCTGATTTGGACGTTCCTGGCGCTCGCGGTGGCGGCGATTCTGGCGATTCCCCTTTGGCCGGCTTTGAAAGCATTAGCGTGGCGCCATGCAGGAGTGCGGCGGCTCGGGCGCGGCGAGGGGCAGGCGTCCGACGCCACCATGCTGTACCAGCGAATGCTCGCGCTGCTTGAGCGGAGGGGTTTCCGCAAACCGGCTTCCCTTACTCCCGCCGAGTTCGCCCGCGCGCTCCCAATGTCGGAAATGTCGATCCTGGTGGAGGACCTCACATCGGCTTACAACGAATTCCGCTTCGGAGGCCGGCGCGACGTGGCCCCACGAATGATCCGTCTGCTGGACAGGCTGGAGAGTCTACCGCTTGCTTACGCGCGCGGCTCGGTAACAATAGCCGCTTTCGAGCCGCGATCGTGAGGGAGCGGTTGGCGCCTGAGACACGCGAGCGATGGGGCTGGTATCTCTATGACTGGGCCAACGCTCCCTTTCACACCACAGTTGTCACGCTGTTCCTTGGCCCCTATCTAACCGCGATCGCGAAAGCCGCCTCCGACACTCGCGGCTTCGTGCACCCATTCGGCATCCCCGTCGATGCCCGTAGTCTTTGGAGCTATACCATCGGCGTCTCCGTAGCCGTGCAGGTGCTGGTTCTTCCGCTGGTCGGCGCGGTGGCCGATTACGGCCGCCGCAAGAAAGAAGCGCTGGCCGCCACAGCGTTTCTGGGCGCTGGCGCGACCATGGCGATGTTCTTCCTCCAACGCGGCCATTACCTGCCGGGAGGCGCGTTGTTCGTCGTAGCTAATGTCGCCTATGGGGCTTCCATCGTCGTCTTCAATTCCTTTCTTCCGCAAATCGCGGGGCCGGAAGAACGCGACGGGGTGAGCTCGCGCGGTTGGGCCTTCGGATATTTGGGCGGCGGCCTTCTGCTGGCCCTGAATCTGCTGCTCTATCTGAACGCGTCGAAGATCGGTATTCCCGAAGGGCTGGCCGTCCGTCTCAGTCTCGGCTCGGCCGGAGCGTGGTGGGCCCTATTCACGATTCCGACCATTCTGACCCTGCACAACCGGGGAAAGGCGCGAGAGCTTCCGCCAGGGCGCTCCGCCGTGGCCGCAGTGGTCCGCCAACTCATGCATACGCTTTCGGAAATGCGCCGTTATCCCGAGACGCTCAAGTTTCTCATCGCCTACTTGCTCTATAACGACGCCATTCAGACCGTGATCGCGCTGGCGACGCAGTTCGGCTCCGATGAGCTGAAGATTCCGGTGGCGCAGCTTACTCTTACGATTCTGATGGTGCAATTCGTGGCATTCTTTGGAGCCATGGGCTTCGGCGTGGCCGCGAAAGCCATCGGCGCCAAGCGCGCCATCGCGGTGAGCCTGGCGATCTGGATGGCCGTGTTGGTTTACGTATATGCGTCGGTGAAGACCACGGCCCAGTTCTTTATCGCGGCGGCGGCGATCGCGCTGGTGCTGGGCGGCAGCCAGGCGCTGAGTCGCTCGCTCTACGCCCAGCTCGTGCCCAAAGGACAGGAAGCCGAATACTACGGAGTCTACGGCATCAGCGACAAGGGAACAAGCTGGCTTTGCCCGATCATCTTTGGATTGGCGCTCCAGTTCACAGGAAGCTACCGGCTTGCGATCCTTTCGTTGATCTTATTTTTCGGCGCAGGGCTGCTGGTGTTGCTGCGAGTCAATGTAAGCAAGGGCGAGAGCGAAGTGGCGTCTGTTGTTGTTGAAAACGTCCGCCATCCTTTGATATGAGAGAGTGGCGGCGGGCTTCGCCACTATTCCGCGGGGCTCGATCCGAGAGCCAATTTGCCAGTATCATACGGATACTAGGATGCAAATTGGAACTGAACGGATCGCGATTGAGCCGGGAAAGCGGGGGGAAGCCCTGCATTCGGGGTTTACGCATTACAGTGTGGGATATCCTCGGGTGGCTGGGCGCCGGCATGACGGAGGCTGAGATTCTCGATGAGCATCCCGACCTCGAAAAGGAAGATTTTCCCGCCGCATACCAACTTGCCGCCGAGACCGGCCGCAGGATCAAGACCGGTGAAACTCTTGCTGGACGAGAACCCTTTCTCCACGGCTCGTCCAACGGCTTGAATCGCTCTTTCCGAAGCTGGCGCATGTGCGCGATTTCGGTTTAAAGCAGGCCTCGGATGAAGCAATCTGGGAGTGGGCCAAAAAAGAACAACTACACAATCGTCACTACGGATGCCGATTTTGCCGCAAAGAGCGGAGTAAAGGGCTTTCCACCGATGGTCGTTCATCTTGAAGAATGCGATTTCCCCCTTCGCACGATCGAGTGGCTGATGCGGCGGAATGCCATCAAGATTTCGGAGTTTGATAGGAACTCCAGTACAGGCTTGCTGCCTTACAATGAGGCGCGGACTCAAGATTGCGGTGATTGGCTTCGCCTCGCGGCGCCCCGACCACCGCAGCTCAGGAACTAACCCGGGATCTCCGTTTCCTGAGGTTTCTCTTGCGGACGGCCGCCGCGCAGACGCTCGTTCCGAAGGGCAAGGTGGAGCGCTATCGCTGCCGTCATCATTACCGCGCTAACGAAGAAGATGGTCTGCAAGCCGTGAACCAGCGCAGCCGGGACGGCGGCTAGCAGCGTATGCAGCAAATTGGTTCCCACAGGTCCGTAGGCGCCGAAAGCCGCTTCTAGCTGCGGCCGGATCATCCCCAGCGTCAGCGGATTCGCAAATGGCTTTAGAGCGATGTCGGGAGTGCCGGGAGGAATCGCGCTCGCGAAATCGTGATGGAATCGCGTCAACAAAACACTGCCGAACGCGGCTACGCCGACGGTGCTGCCGATGGATCGGAAGAAAGTAGTAGAAGCCGTCGCGGCGCCCATCTGATGGCGCGGCGCGGCGTTTTGCACGGCCACCGTGTAAACCGGGTTCAGCAACCCCATGCCGAATCCCGCGACGATCATGCCCTGAATGACTTCCGCGTGCGTAGTGAGCGCCGTCATGCGGGCGAAGAGGATCATTCCGATCGCCACGAGGATCGAGCCAATCACCGCCGCGATCTTGTAGCTCCGCAGCTTCAAATTCATCTGGCCGGAGATAATGCTTCCCGCCACCGCGCCCATCATCAAAGGCGTCAGCAGATTGCCGGAGCGCGTCGCGGAAACGCCCAGCACGCCCTGCATGAACAGCGGCAGATAGATGATGACTCCGAACATCCCCATGCCCAGCACGAACACGGCAATCGAACAAAGAGCGATGGTGCGCTGCCGGAACAGCGAAAGGGGAATCAGCGGCTCGACAGCCTTGTTCTCGGCGTAAATAAACGCGGCCAGCATCACGGCTGCCACTGCCAGCAGCGATTCGACTCGCGCAGACGACCAGCCATATTCTGTCACCCACGTGAGCGCCAGCAGCAGCGAAACGACGCTGACGGTAAGCGTGATCAACCCGCTCCAATCCAAAATCCGCTGGACGCCCTCCACGCGCAACGCGGGAAATTCCAAATAAATCGCCGCGAGCACGATGACGCCTACGGGAAGATTCACGTAAAAACAGGCGCGCCAGGAAATGTTGTCGGTGAGCCAGCCCCCGAGAGTGGGGCCGAAGATCGAGGCCAGCCCCCATACGGCGGCAAACATCCCCTGATAACGGCCCCGCTCGGCGGGGGAAAAGATGTCGCCGATGATAATGAAGATCAGGCCGAGCAGCACGCCCGCTCCGAATCCTTGCAGGCCGCGGAACAGGATTAACTGGCCCATTCCGTCGAAGCCCGGGAGCCTAAACTCGCCCGCGGCGCCACAGAGGGCGCTCGCCGCTACGAACATCGCCGCGCCGCCGAGGAAAAACCATTTCCTGCCATAGATATCGGAGAGTTTGGCGAAGATCGGCACGGCGATCGTGGAGCTGAGCAGGTACGCAGTCGCGACCCACGGGTAGCGGTCGAAGCCTGAAAGCGTGGCGATGATGCGAGGCTCGGCTGTGCCCACGATGGTTTGATCCAGCGCCGAAAGCAACAGGCCGAGCATTAATCCCGCCATAGTCCAAATCAATTGCGGACGCGTTAGCGGAATCAGTCCCGAGGTGTGGTATTTTACATCGGCCGCGGCAGCCATTTCTTTAGAATAGATGATAGATGGTTGGTTCCCGTCGCGATTTTCTGACTTCCGCCGCTTCTTTGCTCGCGGCGCGTTTGGCGTGGGCGCAGCAGCCGGCTGCTCCGGAGACTGGAGCCGATGCCGGACCTGATGCTTCTTTCACCACCGGCATCAAGGTGGTGAACGTCTTTGCCACGGTGCGCGGCAAGAACGGAGCGCTGATCCGCGATCTGACCAAGGATGATTTTGGTCTCCTTGAAAATGGCCGGCCGCAGACCATCCGTTATTTTTCCCGCGAAACCGATCTGCCGCTCTCCCTGGGCCTGATGATCGACACCAGCTTGAGCCAGGGCAAAGTTCTGGAAGCCGAACTCGGCGCAAGCCTACGCTTTCTGGACCAGGTGCTTCGCGAAGACAAGGACCAGGTGTTCGTCATGCAGTTCGACCTGGCCGTGGTAATGCGCCAGCCATTCACCAATTCGCGCAAGAAACTGGAGGACGCGCTTACCATCGTCGACATGCCCAGCCGCCGCGAGCTGCTGCTGCAAAGAGGCGGAGGCACGCTGCTGTACGATGCCGTCATTGAGGCTTCGAATGCCATGAAGCGTCAAAGCAACCGCAAGGCGGCGATCGTTCTCACCGATGGCGTCGACACCGGCAGCGATGCGAGCCTCGACTCCGCCATCGAAGCGGCCCAGCGATCGGACCTGATGATCTATTCGATTCTTTTTTCCGACGCAGGCTACTACGGCCTGTTTGGCGGCGGAGGCGAGGGGCGGCGCGTTCTCGCGCGTCTGGCCAAGGAAACCGGCGGAAGCTTCTTTGAGGTTTCCAAGAAACAAGGGATCGAGCAGATCTTCGACGCGATTCAAGACGAGCTGCGCAGCCAATACAGCCTCGGCTTCGTCTCGGACGTCCCGGTACGTGTCTCCGAATTCCGCAAGTTGCAACTAGCGGTGAAGCAGAAAGGCCTGGCGGTGGAGACGCGGGACCGGTACTGGGCGCAGCGTTGACCCCGGCTAGTTTTCCGTAGGGACTTTCTCGGCGCGATCGATGACGATCAGATCGAGCGGACCGCGCTTTTTCTCAAGCTTCAGCCCGAGCTGTTCCTGGACGGCGACGAAGAGACTGGGAGCGTCAGGTTGGTCGGCCGCGGACAGCGGGCTGTTTTCAGGCGCGGGGCCCGGACCCGGACCTGTGACGATCGCGCCGACGCCAATCGGGCCTGCTCCTCCCTTCCCTGGTGGAGGAGACATCCCCAATGGGTCTCCTTGCATCGACTCGCGCGAAAAATCCAGGGTGAATTCGTAGGCGCCTGTGAGGCCGGTTTTGTCGACAACCGGGCTCGCCAGCATGTTCCCCAACATGTCGGCCAGACTCGAGACGGTCGACATGCCAGCCGCCATACGGACTCCCTTAGGCGTCATCATCATCATTGTGCCCTTACGTCCCGCGGGGAGTTGCGGAAAGCCGTCCTTCCCGATCGGGGGCGGCCCCTTCGGCAAAGGCGGTGGATCGGCCACGCGGTCGGCTGGGGGATCCGGCTCTGCGGCCGAGGCCTTCAGTTTTGGCCCTCCCTTAGCGACCGTTAGCTCGTATCGAGGAAGATCCTTGCTCTCGTGATGCAGCTTGACCCCGAACCGCTCCGCAAGCAGATTCTGGAGCATCACGCTGGATTGTTCCTTAGTCGTCCCTTCAGGTACGGTCGCCGTGAGGTCATATCGCTCCGAGTCGATCCACGATGGACCCGAGATCTGGTACGGCTTGACGTTGTAAGCGATGGTCAAAAGCATTTTGAGTGACGCGAAATAGTAATTGACCCTGCCCGGATCGGAGCTTCCAGGTCCGCCCCGGCCGCCTATGGCGATGGGGCCGTTTCCCGGAGGCGCCGACGGCTTCACCGAAGCTGCGTCGAATTCGAGCTTCCCGGCCGCAGTCTGCCCGAAAGCGGCTCCGCACATCAAAATCCCGATCATGAAACGCATGAATTCAGAGTCTCCCTTGCTTTGAAGTATGACGAACCAGGCGGCGAACGGTTGCGTTGATGCATGCGTCTTCGCCTTTTGATCGACCGTGGCCGGCTCCTCGCCGGATCCAGCGAACTCCCCGCGCGCCTATAATCGGACATGACGCGGATTGCGACACTCTTTGCTTTGGTTATGCCGATTTTCGCCGCGGACTACGCTCGCGAGATCGCGGATTTTCGCGCGGCGCGCGAGCGCTCCATTAGCTCGCCCGATGGCTGGATCAGTCTGGCCGGATTGTCGTGGCTCAAAGAGGGGCTGAACCGCGTAGGTTCGGATCCCGCCTCGGAAGTGCCCTTGCCTCCGACGGTTCCGGCGCGAGTGGGGACCATTATTCTTAAGGGCGGCCATGCCGACTTCCGACCGGCGCCGGGCGTGAAGATTCCGGCTCAGGAGATGAAAGAGGATTCCACCATCCTCGCGATCGGAACGGTGAAATTCTTTCTGATCCACCGCGCAGAGAAATTCGGAATCCGCGTCAAGGATAGCGATGCGCCGGCGCGGCGAGAGTTTACACATCTCAGTTGGTATCCGGTGGATCCAGCCTGGCGAATCGAGGCGAAATTCACGCCTTGGGACAAGCCTCGCACAATGAAATTCGATACGGTTATCGACGGATTGCAGGAAGAAGATTCCTCGCCCGGCTATATGACGTTTGCCAAAGACGGCCGCGAGCACCGTCTCGACGCGGTGGTCGATGAGGACCAATTGTTCCTGATTTTCCGCGATCAAACCAGCGGCAAAAGCACATACGCGGCCGCACGATTTCTTTATGCCGAGCTGCCCAAAGACCTGAAGGCCACATCCACCGTGGTGCTCGACTTTAATAAAGCCATAAATCCACCCTGCGTTTTCACGCCATATGCCACCTGTCCTCTGCCACCCCCGCAGAACCGCTTGAGTTTAGCAGTAACCGCCGGGGAACTCATGTATAATAACCATCGCTAGGCCCGGCGGGGAGCCTTGCAGGGCCGAATTTTGGGTTGACATGCCGCGACAGGTCCGGTATAGTTCTGCAATACTTGATCTTTCGGGGTTTGACGGAGCTTTCGGAGATGGCGAGCAGCGCGAACGACCGGGATGTGGACGTCGACTTCTCCGTCGAAGAAGATTACGAACATCTCATAGAGGATTATGGGCACTTGGCGCCTCCCTCGGAAGGGGAGTTGCTCCAAGGGCATGTGGTCAAAATCACTCCGCAGGAAGTGATTGTCGATTTTGGCTACAAGCTGGAAGGCGCCGTTCCCATCGAGCAGGTCCGGCAACCCGACGGCAGCGTTCCTCTTAAGCCCGGCGACCCGATTGATGTGATTGTGGACCGGCATGGTCCACAGCCCGAGGGGTACGTTTTGCTGTCGCATTCCCGGGCGAGCCGCTTGCGGGTATGGGACACGCTAGAGCGGGCCATGCGGGAGCAGCTTTTGGTTTCCGGACGCGTGATGGAGCGCACCAAGGGCGGGCTCATGGTGGATGTGGGCGTGCCTGCGTTCATGCCCGGGTCGCAGGTTGACGTACGGCCGGTCCATGACCTCGATCAGTTCGTCGGGCAGGATATTCCCGTCAAGGTTCTCAAGCTGAACCGCCGCCGCGGCAATGTGGTGGTTTCGCGGAAGATCGCCATTGAGGAGGATCTGAAGGTTCGCAAGGAGCGCGCTCTGGAGCATTTGTTTGAGGGCGCGGAGGTTGCCGGGGTCGTCAAGAATCTCACCGATTACGGGGCGTTTGTGGATTTGGGCGGCATCGATGGATTGCTGCACGTCAGCGACATGTCCCACGGCAGGGTCTCGCATGCGTCGGAAGTCGTCCGCGTAGGCGATGAGATCACCGTGAAAGTGCTGAAATTCGACCGCGGCAAGGGGCGAATCTCGCTGGGGCTGCGGCAAATGACACCCGATCCGTGGGAAACGCTGCCGGAGCGTTGTCCGGTGGGCAGCCGAGTAGTAGGCCACGTGATGAGCATCACGGACTATGGCGCCTTCGTCGAGATCGAGCCGGGGGTAGAGGGCTTGATCCATATTTCGGAAATGACCTGGAGCCGCCGGATGAAGCATCCTTCCAAAGTCGTAAAGGTCGGCGACCAGGTGGAGGCCGTGGTCCTGGAAGTGAAGCCAAAGGAGCGGAGAGTTTCTCTTGGGATCAAACAGCTTGAACCCGATCCGTGGACCACGGTGGCGAGCCGCTATAGCGTGGGCAGCGTGGTGGAAGGGCGCGTACGCAAGCTCACCGATTTCGGGGCATTCCTGGAGATTGAGGAAGGAGTGGACGGGTTGGTGCACGTGTCCGATCTTTCCTGGACCAAGCATGTGAAGAATCCGTCCGAGGTGCTGCGGAAAGGGCAGATAATGCAGGCGGTGATCCTGAACATCGACGCGCCCAACCGCCGGCTATCCCTGGGCATTAAGCAGCTTCAGCCGGACGCCTGGGAGAGCTTTTTCCAATCCCACGAGGTGGGGGACTTGGTGCGAGGGCGCGTGTGCCGGGCGGTGGCGTTCGGCGTCTTTGTGGAGGTTGCCCCGGGAGTGGAGGGTTTGTGCCATAAATCCGAGATCCCGGCGATGCCCGAACGCGCCCAGGCGGGCGATTCTCCGCTCCCGATCGGGGACGAGTACGACTTCAAGATCATCAAGATGAACGAGGCGGAAAAAAAGATCGGACTGAGCCTTCGAGCTGTGGCGGAAGACGAGGAGCGCACCCGCTTGGAAGATTACCAGCGCCAGGCCGCGGCGGCGACAATGACAATTGAAGAAGTAATGAACCGTCGGGGAAAAGGGGAAGGCCACTAACATGACCAAAGCCGAACTAATAGAGGAAGTGTCGCGAGTAGTGGAGATGACTCGCAAGGACTCCGAAGTGATCGTGGAGGCGATCTTCGATAGCGTGGTGCGGGCGCTGCGGACGGGAGATAAGATCGAAATCCGAGGCTTCGGGAGTTTTCGAACCAGGCAGCGGCAGCCTCGCGTGGGCCGGAATCCCAAGACTGGCGCGCGCGTGGAGGTGCCCGCCAAGCGGATTCCTTATTTCAAGCCCAGCAAGGAATTGAAAGATCTGGTGAACGGCGATCTCTCAGGTGAAGTTGCGGCAGAGCCGCCTGGGACCGCCAACGTCTAGTCCGCCCACATGGACCATTTGTGGAGCCCCTGGAGATACCGCTATGTCTCCTCGGTTGGGCCGAAAGACGTGTGCCTGTTCTGCGAGAAGGCCGCGGCTTCCAATGATCGCGAGGATTACATCGTCCTGCGGGCCGAGCATAACTTCGTTCTCCTGAACCTGTATCCATATACGAGCGGGCACGTGATGGTTGTTCCCTACGCGCACGTGGCGACGCTGGAGCAGGCCGAGCCGGCGACGCTCGACGAAATGATGCGTCTGACGGCGCGCTGTGAAATGGCGCTACACGAGTTGTACAAGCCCGACGGAATCAATCTCGGGATGAATATCGGCGCCTGCGCGGGAGCGGGCGTGGCGGGCCATATTCATATGCACGTGCTCCCGCGGTGGTGCGGCGACGCGAGTTTCATCACGACCGTGAGCGAGACGAGAGTGCTGCCGGAGGAACTGGAAGTCACGTGGGAGAAGCTCCGCGGCGCTCTGAACCAGCCGGTTCCGCCGCCGGAGTGATGGCATTATCGGGTGGAGCGAGACCTGGCGGAAGTACTGACAAGGGCGGAGATTGAGGCGAAATATGACGGGGAATGGGTCTTGGTGGGAGACCCCAAGACGGATGAACAGATGCGCGTAATAAGCGGCACGGTTCTCGTCCACCATAGGGACCAGGATGAGTTTTCTCGCCAGATGCTGGCCCTGACGCCGCGGCCGCGGCTCTGTGGTTTGGGAAAATGCCCGAACACATTTCTGCTGGTAATTCGGTGACTTTACCTTCGACCCAGGCGAGCGTTTAATCGTCGTTGAGGCGGATTATGGGGACCAAACGGAAAGGCTACCTACCGCTTTGGGCTGGATACGGGAGCAACGGAAACCGTTGTCCGTGTCGATAGGCTGGCTTCCCCGGCTATGGTCTATCGTCCAGCCCCGAGCACGCTCGCTGATTACAGCCAGTTCATTCGGTCGCCGCCTCGCGTCATGATTCAAAGAATCTTCGCCTTAGGACAAAGACGCTCTGATTTCCCCGTTCTCGCCCACACCCTACCCGCCGAAATCGGCGTGGACGGAATGTTGGGCCTCGATTTCCTGCGAGGGCTGACTTAACCGTCGATTTCCGTAAAGGCGAACTCTCTCTCGTCTGACCGTTACTCCTCTTCTTCTTCCTCGCCCGTCTTGGCCGCTTTCGCCGCGGCAATAATCTTATCTGACTGCAGCGAAGGCACGAAGTCGTAGTGTGAAAACTCCATGCTGTAGGTGGCGCGCCCCTGGGTCATCGAAGTGAGGTCGTTCTGGTAGTTCAGCATTTCCGCCATGGGAACCTGCGCGCGGATGATCTGCGTGCCGCCCTTGGTGTCCATGCCGGAGATCCGGCCGCGGCGGCCGTTCATATCGCCCATAAGGTCGCCCGCGTATTCCACGGGCGCCTGCACCTCTACGTTCATGATGGGTTCGAGAAGGGCCGGCTTGGCGAGCTCCATCGCTGCTTTGAAGGCTTTGCGGGCCGCGAGCTTAAATGACATTTCCGATGAGTCCACGTCGTGATAGGAGCCGTCGTAAACCACTACCTTGAAATCCACCACGGGATAACCAGCCAGATAGCCCTTCTCCGCGGCTTCGACGATGCCCTTCTCAATCGCCGGAATGTAGTTTTTCGGAATCGCGCCGCCGAAGATCTCATTGCCGAATTCGAACTTTTCACCGCGCGGCAGAGGCTCCATGCGGATCCAGCAATCGCCGAACTGGCCGTGGCCGCCGGTCTGCTTCTTGTGCCGGCCCTGCACATCGGCCTTGCCGCGAATCGTCTCGCGGTAGGGAATTTTGGGAGCGTGCAACTCCACGTCCACGCCATAGCGCTTCTTCAAGCGGCTGACGATGATCTCCACGTGCTGCTGGCCGCTGCCGGCCAGCAAGAACTCTTTGGTTTGCGGATCGCGATAGAACCGCAGCGATTGATCCTCCTCCAGGATCTTGTGGACCGCGTTTCCCATGCGGTCTTCGTCCTGCCGGGTTTTGGCGGCGATGGCGTAGGCGATGGATGGCTCCGGAAGCTTGACCGGGGGATACGCAATCAAGGACGATTTGTCCGCCAGCGTGTCGCCGCTAAGCGTGTCTTTCAACTTAGCCACGGCGCCCAGATCGCCGGCATGAAGGTCGGTCACGGCCGGAATCGTCTTTCCGAACAACGCGCCGATGTGAGAGAGACGTTCCGCCCCGCCCGAGCGGGCGTTGGTCAACGCGGCGTCGTTCTTCACCACGCCCGATACCACTTTGAAGTATGAGACCCGTCCGGCGAAGGGATCGGCGACGGTTTTAAACACGAAGGCGGAAACCGGCGCGGAATCTTTCACCGGGCGCGCGACCTCGGAGCCATTTACGGCGCCAAACCAAGGTTCACGCTCGCCTGGGTGAGGGAAATTTTCCAAGGTGAAATTCAGGATGGAATCGACTCCCACGTTGTGCAGCCCGGAGGCGCACATTACAGGGAAAATGCGCATCTGGCGGACGGCGTCCCTTAGCCCTTCTTGGATGCGCTCGGGCGCGAGGGATCCGCTCTCAAAGAACTCCTCCATCAGCGCGTCGTTGCCCTCGGCGACCATTTCCACCAAGGCTTCGTGGGCTTTCTGGGCGGCATCGGCGAGGTTCGCCGGAATCTCTCCCTCCTTGCCCTTGCCGTCGCCATCGACCGTGTAGGTGTAGGCTTTCATCCGAACGAGATCCACGATGCCGTTGAAATCGCGTTCGGCTCCCAGCGGCAGATGAACGGGCACGGCCGTGCGTCCGAAAAACGACTGCACGCTTTCGAGGGCGCGCTCGAAGCTCGAACGCTCGCGATCCAGCTTGTTGATGACGATGGCGCGCGGAAGGTTGAACTCCTCCGCGAAGCTCCAGACCTTTTCGGTCTGCACCTCGACGCCAGCTACTCCATCGACGACGATCAGCGCCGCGTCGGCGGCGATCATCGAAGCTTTCGTATCGTTGATGAAGATGTTGAAACCTGGCGTGTCGATGAGGTTAATCTTCTTTTTGCCCCATTCGAGGGCTGCGACGGCGGTAGAAATCGTGATTTTGCGCGCGACCTCCTCCTCGTCGAAATCGGTAATGGTGTTGCCCTCGTCGGTGCGGGTGAGACGGTTGGTTGCGCCCGCCGAGAAAAGAAAGCCTGCCGTCAACGAGGTCTTCCCGGAATTGCCGTGACCCGCCAGGGCGACGTTCCGAATGTCTTGCGTTTCGTAAACTTTCACTGGAAGAGACGCTCCCTTAACCGAATTGCAAAGACAGGATCTTACCACACTGCGAATGGCTTAAAAGCTGCGATTTCACCCACTTGGTTGAGCGAAATCGCCCGGGTGGGGCGGCTATTCCTGGCGGCAGCCGCGTTTTCGGGCGGCTATAGGCTCTTGCGTACGGTCTCTCTCGTGCTAAGTAGGTTAGGACTCCTTCTATGTCGAAGCGAATCATACTTGCCCTGTCGTCCGTCATTGCGGTTGCCGTACTGCTTACCGCCGCCGATCACGATCAGATTCCGGAAGACGCCACGATCCTTTCCGCCGATCACCCGGCCATTCAGTACGCCAACGGCCCGCTGAACGATCCGGTCACCAAGCTCGATCGCGATCTTGCTTCGGGAAAAGCCAAGCTCGAATTCGACCGGCAGGGCGGATGGCTTCCGAGCATCCTCAAGCATCTCGGCATCAACGTCGACTCCCAGATGCTGGTTTTCTCGAAGACCAGCTTTCAGGCGTCGAGGATCGGCCCGCGCGCGCCACGCGCGATCTTTTTCAACGATCAAGCGATGGTCGGATCGGTTCAGGGCGGCGAAGTTTTCGAACTGGCTTCGCTCGATCCCAAGCAAGGCTTCATCTTTTATACGTTGGACGTTCATGCGTCCGCCCAGCCGCGCTTCGACCGCCGCGACGTCTGCCTGCAATGCCACCAAGGACCGGCGACAGTCGGCGTCCCGGGCATCATGGTCGCCTCGGTCTTTCCCGACGCTACCGGTATGCCGGCCTTTAATCTGGGTATGCCCGTCACGGATCACCGCACATCCTTTCAGGACCGCTGGGGAGGGTGGTACGTCACCGGCACGCACGGCGGAATGCGGCACCGCGGCAACGCTGTGGCGCGCGACCGTTCCAAGCCCGACCTGCTGGAAACGCAAGGAACCCAAAACCTAACCACACTGGGCCACAGGCTCGATGACGGCCTTTATCTCAGCCGGGTGAGCGATATCGTGGCGCTGTTGACTCTCGAGCACCAAACCCGAATGACTAATCTCATAGACCGCGTGGGTTGGGAAA
Organism: Bryobacteraceae bacterium; assembly: GCA_035631295.1. Taxonomy (GTDB): domain Bacteria; phylum Acidobacteriota; class Terriglobia; order Bryobacterales; family Bryobacteraceae; genus Palsa-187. The sequence continues at coordinate 19,818 of DASQJB010000267.1, forward strand.
TGCGCATCGCGCAACACGAAGGAAAGCTGGATGATGCCGCCACTCGCGCGCGGATCGATCGCGATATCGAGGCGCTGGTGACCTATATGTTGTTTGCCGATGAAGCCACACTGTACGATCCCGTCGAAGGCGTTTCTACCTTCACCAAGACCTTTGCGGCGCGCGGACCGCGCGACCGCCAGGGGCGTTCCCTTCGCGACTTTGATCTGCAAAAGAGGCTCTTCAAGCATCCGCTCAGCTACATGATTTATAGCGAAGCCTTTGACGCCATGCCGGACGCGGCCAAAGAGCGCATCTATCGCCGTGTGTTCGAAGTGCTGAACGGCGCGGACAAAAGTGAAAAGTTCGCCAAGCTGTCGGAAGAGGACCGCCGCAACATCCTCGCCATCCTCCGCGACACTAAGCCGAATCTACCTTCCTATTGGAACCGTTGACACGGCTCGGCGCACGCAGTATTTCTATAGGGGAGTTCTTATGGACCGTTTGAAATACTTGCTCTGCGGCATGGCGCTTTCCGTGACCGCATTCGGCCAAGCCGGCTCGGCCCCTGGCCAGCAGATTCCACGCATGGCTAACGGAAAACCCGATTTCAGCGGCGTCTGGGACCATCCCCGCGTCGCCGACGTCACCAGGGACGGCAAGACCTGTGGCTCCTATACGCAGGGCTGCGCGCAGAAAGGCAACGGCGAGCTTTCTTTTACGACCCAGGGACTTGCGGAGTGGAAAGACGAAAATCGCTTCGATTACTCCGGCCATTGCCTGCCTTGGGGCTACACGCGCGCCTGGCAGGTGGAGTATCCGGTCGAAATCCTACAAACGCCCAGCCGCATGGCTTTGCTGTTCGAGTCCAACAACATCTTTCACGTCGTTTTCACCGATGGCCGAAAGCATCCCGAGAATCTGGAGCCCAACTGGATGGGGCATTCCATCGGCTGGAATGAGGGCGACACGCTGGTGATCGACTCGGTCGGCTTCAACGGCAAGACCTGGATCGACACCATCGAGCATCCCTCCAGCGACGCGCTGCACGTCGTGGAGCATCTCGCGTTTACGGACGCAAATCACATCGCGTATGACGTGACCTGGGAAGATCCGAAAACTTACACCAAGCCCATCAAGAACTCGCGCGTTTTCTCACGCATGAAGCCGGGCCAGGAGTTGATGGAATACTGGTGCATGGAGAACAACCGCGACCTGCCGCATTTGAGCCGGTAGCCGCGGTTATTCCGTCCTCAGAGCGTCCAGCGGTGAAATACGGCTGGCCCGAACAGCGGGAATGAACGATGCGGCCAGCGCCGCTAGTGCAAGCGCCAGGACGGCCCCTAGCGTCACAGCGGGATTGTAGGGACTCATTCCGTAAAGCTGGCTGTCCAGCAATCGCACCGCGGCGAAGGTCAAAGGCAGGCCGATCAATAGCCCAATGAGAATCAGCCCAAACGCGCCTCGCAACACTAGCCGGAGCACATCGCCCCGAGCCGCGCCCAGCGCGATGCGCACGCCAATCTCGCCGACACGGCGGCCGGCGTTGTAGGCCGTAACGCCGTAAAGCCCGATGGACGCCAACACGAGCGAAAGAATCCCGAAGAATGAAGTGAGGCGCGCGATGAGGCGCTGCTGGGTGAACTCGCCGGCGATCTGCTCGCGTAGAGTGCGCATGGAGGTGACTGGCAGATTTGGGTCCACCGAGGTCATCGCTTGGCCTATCGCCGCAGCCGGCACGCTAGCGCCCGGCCTAGTCTGAATGACGATGCTGTGGAGGAAAAGTGCGCCAATGTTGGGCCGAGTATAGTCGGCCTGCGCCTCGGGCAGAAAGAACATCGGACCCGTCGGCCGATTCAGACCATGTGTGAAATACCGGTCATTCCTAGCGACGCCGACGATCTCGAATACAATGCTCGCTCCAGGTAGGGGGCGGAAACGTTTGCCAATGGGATCTTCCTTGGCGAAAAACCTTCGTGCAAACGCCTCATTGATGACGGTAATTTTCTGCGAGTCCGCCGTATCCTCCTCGGTGATGCCGCGCCCTTTGACGATGGGAGTTCCCACGATGGCGAAGTATTCCGGAGTCACGCGGTCCCAGCGAGAGGAGTTGTCATCGCCAGTCCCTGGAGCAGGGCGGCCGTCCACATAGACAAGAGAACCCGAACCCGAAAGAGGCGGCGCGTACAGGCAGAGAGCCGCGGAGGATACGGCGGGAATGTTCGCGATCGCATCGTGAATCCGGCGGTAAAGCGTTGGGAGCTGATCTGTCCGGTAACCGGCAAGCCGGGCATTGAAGTTCGCCACGATCCGTCCGTCCTGCTCGAAACCGAAA
>DASQJB010000268.1:0-10110 GCA_035631295.1 Bryobacteraceae bacterium
TTGTGCGTGGAGGCTTTGTCCCCCGCGGTCGGCGGTAGGGTGTGGGGCGGCCATTCTTGCTGCAGCCGGCTTTCGAGCCGGCCTGGCGGCTAACGCACCACCGTAAACGGCTCTGAAGCCTCCGTCTTTTCCCAAATGAGCGAGAGCCTTCCCTGGTTCTCACCCATCTGCGCAAGACGGATGGTGAAGGTCTCCACCGGCGCAGGCATGGCCTTCAGGTCCATCTTGACCCGACCGAAGTCCTTGGTGCTGCGGTAATCGAGGTGAAACTGCCCGATCTCTTTGTTGATGATCAGCATCCACTCTTTCTCGTTCGGAAGAGTCCAGATGCTATAGCTACCCTTAGGCATCTTCAAGCCGCCCATATCCAAATCCGCTTCCGTATCGATCTGAGTGGCGTAGTTCGCTCCGGTGCACCAAACCACTCCGTAGGGCACCAGGGCGCCCATGATCTTGCGGCCATGCATCGAAGGCGCGTAATACGAGATGTGGATCTTCTTCCCGGCGATCGTAATCGAAGTATCCGCGGGAGGGCTGGTGAAACCCTGCGCGACAACGGCAGGTGACGCCAGGGCGATCAGAGTGAAAGCGGCAAGGGTAAAGCTGCGCATAAAGGCTCCAGGAACATAGTACAGGAAACAGTTATGAAGGAATCCGGTCCCAGCCGAGCGAGGCCATTCGCTCGCGGTTCACCGAAAACACAAGCTGAAAACTACCCGGTTCATCAGGGGGTTCGGGAAGTTTTCCAGGCAGCGGCGCAACCAGAGCGAGGTATTTGAGTACTGTGTGAATGTCTCCTTCTCTGGGCAGCGAGACGTCGAATTCCTGGGTGCGGAAGCGCAGGTGGATACCCTTTTCCATAAGCCGGTAGGCGAGGAATGCGCAACACTCAACCGTATTCTCAAACCATTCGGGCTGTCGCGCATCGAGGTCCAGATAGATTACGACGCGCTGGTCGCGGTCGTGAGCGAATTCCCGCACCTGCAAGGCGCCGGTATGGGCCGTCGCTTTCCAGTCCACATGGTGCGCGCTTTCGAAAGCTTCATAGGGCCGGATGCGGTAGAAGTCGTTGCCTCGCCCGCGCTGCCGCGTTTCGATCTCGCCTGTCACCGACTCCAACAACTCCTCGAAGCCAGGCTGCGGATCCAGACACGGATAAATGACGATCTCATGCCGCAGGGTCACCATCTCGCGCCGCTCGGTAAAGCCGAACGGAAAGCGGGTGGAAAACTGAAAACTACGCTCGCTCTGCGCGCCGCGGCGCGGAAAATAAAGATGAACGGATTCCTCCAGCGTCGCGCCGCCGGGAATCACTGGAAAGTAAAGGATGGAGTCGAACCCGCTTTCGGCGGCGCCCGCCAGGCGAATGCTGAAAGAAGCGATCCATCTTTTCAGGTTCCTCACCCGGATTCCGGCGGGCGTCTTCCGCCGCGCCGAGATGTGTTCCGGCAGAATCAAGTCCAACTCCAGCCCCGCGAGCCCCAGCCGGCTCACGAAACCAGAAACCAGGAAAGCCGAGAACATGGCCGCCAGAATCAGAATCAGCAGGTTATTGGCGGAGAAGAAAGCGGCGAACGCCACGGCGATGAGCGCAGCCGCATAAACCCATCCCGAGCGCGTGACGTGCTGCCGGCCTTGGGAAAAAGAGAGGCGCAGCTCGCGGAGAAAGTTGCGAAGACGGGTCATTGCTCCCCATCCCGATTCCGAGCCGCGACCGTCAGGGAGCGGTCTCCCGCTCGACCCACTCGGCCCATTGCGTTCACCAGCTTGCGGTAGGGTAGCTTCGAGAGATCGTCGAAGGCGATCCATTCGCCGTCGCGCCAGCTCGATCCATGCCAGCGCATCAATATCGAGAGGTGCTCCAGATTCGGTTCCCCCGTCGGGACGATGGCGCCTGTTAACTCTCGCAACCTGCGATCGAGCGACGATCCCGCAGAGATGCTTTCCGAAAGAGTTATGCGGCGCGGTTCCTGCCAGCGTCCTCCCACTAAGAACCAGAGCTCTATCGCCTCCGGCTGGACGGAAGGCGTCACGGCGACGCCATGGAGCCGGTCCAGCGATCGCGCCAGTTCGCCTGATGACGTCTGCACCTCGGCGATCCGGGTCAGCCGCTGATGCAGGCGCTCCGCTTCTTCGAACTGCATTTCGGAGCTCATCCGGTCGCGTGCCGCTTCCGTGGTCTCTTTAAGCGACGCCCCGCCAGTGTCCAGGAACCGCTTCAGACGCGCGACCTCGGCGCGATATTCGTCGGCCGAAACGGTTTGCTGGCAAGGCCGCAAACAGCGGTTCATTTCGCCGTAAATGCAGCCGGGATGCGTGGGCGAAGGCGTCAGATTCTCTTCACAGCGGCGGACCTGGAACAGATCCAGCGCCCCTGCTTCGAAGCGTTCCGCCGCCGCGCGGCTGGCGAACGGACCAAAGAAGAGCCCTCGGCCGAGGCGGGACGTGATCATCGTTCTCGGGAAAGGATTATCGAGCGTAAGGCGCACGAACGCCGGCGGCCGCAGCCGCGTGAGGCGCGGCCAATCTTCGGGAAAATGCGTCTGCGCAAGTTCCAAATGGATCAGAGCCGATTCGATCTGCGATCCGGTCAGCCAATATTCGACTCGTTCCGCCACGCCGCGCAGATTCAGTACGCGCGAAATACGCTCGCGATCCGAAACCAAGCGCTTCAAACGCCTTCGCAGGAGCGTGGTGCGCGCCAGATAAGGCTTGCCCTGCCCTGCCCAAAGCAAGAAAACGGCGGGGCGATCCGGAACCTGATCCAGTTCGGCAGGGCTGGCAATCGCCGGCAGGCGCATCGTCACTTCGATTGTAGATTGCCGGCTGATAACGCCCTGTCAACCGTCGTGATGTCCACCAGCCCCGAGCATCCGTACAACAGCGGGATCGCTCTCGCATCCGGAAGTCTGCGCCGCAATTCGGCCACTTTCTCGGTGCCGGCTCGATAAGCGGGGAGGTACATACGGCCGAGCAAAGGATGACGCGCCCAAGCGCCGGAAAGCTTGTCGGCCCGCTCCTCCGACACCAGGAATTCTTTCCGCAACGCATGCGCCACCACCGGCCGCGGAAGGCGTTCTTCCCAGGTCAGATAAGAGGCATGATTCTTGGCGTCGTCCTGAAGCAGCGCCAGCAAAGCTCCAATCTGTAGATCGGGATCCGCTAACGCATCGACCTCGGTCACACCGTGAGCCATTAGAATGGCGTTGTTGGCGATTCCTTCAAAGAGGGCAGCCGCCCGCGTATTCATTGTCAGCACGGAAGCTTCGAATCCAACCAGGCCACGCCAATACAGATTCTGCAAATAGGCAAACGTAGTGACGTGACCGGGAACCACTTCGTGGCTGACGAGCTGAAGAAACTCCGGCACGGAAATCTCAAGCGACGCGTTGATTTCGTAGGTCGCTTCATATTCCGGCGAACCATCCGCGCGCCGCGCCCGCCCAAGGTAGTTCATCGACCCCGAAAACCACGCATCTTCGATTGGCAGGAACTGAATGTTGGCTCGCGGGACAGCCGGCAGCGGCTGTAGCAAATGCGGCGCGACGTGGCGCTCGCTCAATTGATCGAAATAAGCGATGACCGCGGCGCCGAGAGTGCGGATAGAAGCCATGGGGATGAGGTGGCGCCGCCTCCATTCATCCACAGATACTGCTCCCACCTTTGCCAGCAACTCCTCCACGCGTTCGCGCTTCGATTGGGGATCGGAACGGCTCGGGGGCCTGCCGGTCGAGGCAAGCACGCAACGTTCGTAGGACACAGGCTGTCCTTTGCGAAGAATCTCCATCGCCAAGTCCCACATGACCCCAAAGCATTCGGCCAGCCCAGCGATGTATTCGCTTCGCAATCCGCCGAACGCTTGCGCCTGGCTCTTCAAGCCTTCTAGAGCCGCCGGAATATCCACGACGGCAAGATACGCTTGGATCGCTTCGCGGTCGGGCTGCTTGGCTGAAACCCCGCCCGCCTCCCGCAAGCGGGCCGCCGCCGGATCGGTGTAGGCGAGCGGGAGCGGCTCGTCGGAAAGCCATGAGTCGGCGATGAAGCGACCCATCCCCGACGGACACATCACATCTCCGCCCCACAGGGTGTCGATCCCCAAAATTGCGGTGCCCAGCAGTTCCCGGTAGCCGTCGTCCATATCTCCTAACTTACAGCCGCACAATCGGAAACGCGCAAACTCCGCATGGCACGGCAGTTGCACGAGTTTATAAAGGAGGTCGATTATGCCGGGAACAATGCTGCCGCCGCTGGTGGATAAACCCCGTCTGGACACACCGTTGGACGCGGCGCAGATGGAAAAGCTTTGCGCGGTTCGAGGTCCCTGTTTCACCATGCTTTTGCCCCCCTATCGTCCAGCCGCGCAATCGGCGCCGCAGTCGGCGCCGCTGAAACATTTAGTCCGAATCGCCGCGGAACTACCTGCGGCGCGGAAATTGGGTCAGGACGCGTTGGCGCTGCTGGAGCCGTTGCGGGAATTGGCGGAAGGCGAACAATTGGAGGAGGGCGGAAGAGGGCTCGCTCTCTACAGTGCGCCCGGGTTTATTGAGACGTACCGCATAAGCGGCCAGCCGCGTGAAAAAGTGATCCTCGCGCGGCATCCTTTTATCCGGCCCCTGCTAGCCGAAGTATTTGCGCCGCACGAGGTCTTTGCATTGGGCGTCACCCGCAAGCACGTGCGTTTGTTCCGCTGCGCCGGCGACAGATGCGAAGAAAGCGAGCTTCCGCCAGGTGTGCCGAAGAATATTGCGGAGGCGTTGGATTTCGATCAACCCGATCACGATCTGCAGAACCGTTCTCCGTCGAGTTCGTTGGCGACCCCAGGCTTCGCCGTGACGTTCGGAACGCAGTCAGATCGCGAGGCCGCGCCGGAATATCTGCGGCACTACTTCTCCGTGATCGATCGCGGCCTGCATCCAGTGGCGAAGAATACGCCGGTTTTCCTGATGGGCGTCGCAGAAGATCTCGCTGCGTTCCGCAAAGCGGCGCGCCATTTGAACCTGTTGCAAACCGAATCCGAAGGAAGCGCCGAATTTCGCGATGCGGAGGAAGTGGCTGGCCTTTGCCATGCGGCGGTTCTGGCGTCCCATCGCCAACGGGCGGAATCCGCATTCCAGGAATTCCTCGAAATGCCCGATCGCAAGCGGACATTAATTGGCGGCGCCAAAGTCCTAACGGCCGCCGAGGAGGGCCGGATCCACCGGCTTTTCGTGGCAGAAGAAGCGGAGGTTCACGCCATGCAGGCCTCTCATCGCCAGGATTTGATGCAAGGCGAGGATGTGCTGAACGCAATTGCAGTCGAAACGATCCGCAGAGGCGGCCAGGTTTTCACGCTGCCCGACGCGATGATGGGCGGCGCCGCGCCCGTCGCGGCGATTTTGAGATATTAATCGGCTGCACGAAGGCGAGGCAGGGGCGGCGTAATGCAAGGCGACCCGAATGGACGACCCCTATTTCATCTCGCTTTGCAATACCTCAATCGCCTTCTCGATCTGCCGGTCGTGGCCGGCCAGAAAATCCGCGGGCGTGTTGTCGGCATACACATCTGGAGGGACTCCGTAGTTTTCTAAGTCACGGCCGTCCGCCGAAAAGACACCGAATTCGGGCGTGCGGAGTTGCGATCCGTCCAAGAGCCGATAAGAGTCCGCACCGATCACAGCGCCGTAAGTCGGCACGCCGATCACTTTGCCAAGCCCGAGCGCGCGAAAGCCCTCTGGGAACATCTCGGCGTCGCTCGCCGAGCGCTCGTTTTGCAGTACCACCATCGGACCGAAATAGGCTTCGCTCGGCCGCGGAACATCCACCGAGTCGCGGCCGCGCGTGACCTGGTATTTCTTGCGCTGATTTAGAATCTGGAGCAGTTCTTGATCGATTCCGCCGCCGCCATTGAAGCGCTCGTCGATGATGAGCGCCTTCTTGTCCTGATTTTCCAGAAGGTCACGCTGGAATTTCCGCAGCGCGGCCGCGTTCATTTCCCGGATGTGAAGATAGCCTATCTGGCCGCCGGATAGTTTGTCTACCATGGCCTTCCGCTGATCAGCCCAACGGTCGTACTCCAGATTGTCCTGCTGTGTCTGGCTGATCGGATCCACGCTCAGGTTCCACGCCCCGTCAAGCTCGGGTTTCGAACTGACGGTAAATTCGAACTTACGGCCAGGCAGCTCATTGAAATACTGCCAATAGTTATCGCCCGATTTCAGATCTTTCCCGTTCACGCTCAAAACATAGTCGCCCACACGGAGCTTGACGTAATCGTGATCGGCTGGGCCCTTTTGGTAGATATAAGAGACCTTGAAATAACCTGACGGGTCCGGCTCCATCTCGAAGCCGGGATAGCGCGTCTGCACACGCTCGGGAGCTTGTTGGCCGGGAATCAATCCCCCGCCGCTGATCCCGGTGTGCGAGGAATTGAGCTTGCCGATCATCATCATGATCACGTTGTGCAGCTCGTCCACGTCCGCGACGTTGGGCAGCAGCGTTTCGTAAATATCCTTCTGGGCTTCCCAATTGACGCCGTGCATGCCCGCATCGTAATAGCGGTACTTCATGGTGCGCCAGGCCTCTTCGAAAACCTGCTTGCGCTCGGCGGCCTGGTCGATTTCCATTCGCACCGTAAACGGAACACGCCGGGCCGTAGGACCAGCTGCGGCGGGAGCGCCCTGAGCGCCTCCCCTTCCGCCTCCGCGACCGCCGCCGCCGCCGTTATCCGCATTGGCGTCGCCGCTCCCGCCTCCGCCAGCGGGAGCTGGAGGAATGTTCGCTGTATAGAGACTTCCGCGCTGGAGGAAATAGAGGCTGCGGCCGTCCTTCGACCACTGCGGCTGTCCCGATCCGCCCCGGAATCCGCCTCGCCCGCCTCCGCCATCTTCGCCGTTTGCGTTCACCTGAACCCGCGTCAGCCTCGAGCCGTCGTCCACTACTGTGTAAACAGCTCCGCCAGAAACCAGCGCGTAGATGCGGCCATCGGGCGAAGGATTCACGCCGCTCACCGAGCCGGCCACGCGCACCACTTGCTTGATGCGGCGATCCAGGCCGTCCCAATCGATCTTTACTTCCGTTCCGCTCGCTTCCGCATTGCGCCCGCCGCCTCCGCCTCCGCCGCGGCCGAAGCCACCTCGCCCACTTCCACGGCCGTTCCCAGTTCCGCCACCGGCCTCCGGTGGAGCATTCGCCTGTGCCTCAGTGTCGATATCGCGGTCATCCGGATTCCTTTCGACAGGCTGGAGCGGAGCGGCGTAAAGCTGCATCGGAGCGTCGCTTAAAGAAGCCATACTGGGAGCGCCAACGCCTCCCAAAAAGAGGAGCGTCTTTCCATCCGGAGTCCACTTCGCGCCCGTCGCGATCGAAATGTCTTCCCCTCCGATCAGATGCTCGGTGCCTGTGGCAAGCTCCTTTACGTAGACTCGGCTGCGCCCGGCCGCATCGTCTTTGGCGTAGGAAACCCACTTGCCATCCGGCGAGAATTGCGCCGAATCGATATCGCCCTTGGGATTGCTGGCCAAAATCTCGGTCGCGCCGGTTTCCACGTTCAGCAACCGCAGCTTGTGCTCGGAACCGAACACGAGCAGGGATTTCGAATCCGGAGACCACACCGGCGCCGCTTTCTCGGAATCCACGTCTGTGAGCTTTTTCAAATTCCGACCCAACTCATCGGCGATCCAGATCTCTTCGCGGCCACTTCGGTCCGAAATGAAAGCGATCCATTTCCCATCTGGCGACCAGCGCGGATCCTCGTCGCGCCAGGCGCTTTCAGTGACGCGCTGAACTTCCCCGCGATCCGTGGCGATCGTGAAAATCTCGCCGTGTACGGCGATGGCGGCGCGCTTGGTGGACGGCGAGAGATGAAAGCTATCGGCCTCGTTCGAAATGCCGGCCAGCGCCACTTCGTTTTCCTTCACGTCGGACTTGATGTCGATGCGAATCTCCGTACTCTTGCCGCTGGCGACATCGAGTTTCCATAGCCCGAAGTTGTCTTCATAGACGATGGTTTCGCCGTCCGCGGACATGCTGGGAAAGAACAAATTGCCATCCGTGTGATGCGTCACGGGCGCTGGCTTCCCGCCTTTCTCGGGAATCTTCCAAATGTTGTTGACGCTCTTCATCACTTCCGGTCCGCCGAACTTGATGTTCTTCTCATTGGGCAGCTCATCTGCGACATAATAAATGTCGCCATCGTGGCCATACATCGGCCACAGATAATTGCCCTTATAGTCCTCGTCGCCGAGCTTCGTGAATTTTTTCGCCGCCACGTCCATCACCCAAAGATCAGCCGAGTAACTGCCACGGTAATGCTGGCGGGACCAGACACTGGGATGGCGCGTAAACGCGAGCTTGGAGCCGTCCGGCGAGAAACTGCCCCATGCGCCCCAATCGATATCCAAAGGACGCTCGAGTCCACCTTGTGCCGACACCTCGAATAATGTGGAGACCGTCGGAAAGGCTCCGTTTCCGCGATTTGAATAGAAGACGATGCTGCGGCCGTCTGGCGTCCAGCCCACCACGATGTCATCGGCCGAGTGAAACGTGAGCTGCCGCGGCTTGCCGCCGCCCGCGGGAATCACGTAAACGTCGTAGTTGCCGGCCCGACTAGAGGAAAAAGCGATGGAATTTCCGTCCGGAGAAAAGCGGGGGTAAGTATCGCGGGCCTGGTTGTCCGTGAGCCGCTCCAGACCCGAGCCATTTTCGTTCGCGATCCAAATGTCGCCTAAATAGCTGAAGGCGACCTTTCCTTTCGAGTACGTCGGATAGCGCAGCAGCTTGGCCTGAGCGTGCAGGAGCGCGGGAGAGAGGACAAAAGCGGCCAGGAGCGCTTTTCGGATCATCCAGGGGACCTCCAGAAGATAGTTTAGACGGGCTGGACTCTGAATGGGTTGATCTTGGTCCGTGTGCTCCGTGCTACCGTGTGCTCATGAGTCTGGCGATTGAACCGCTGGCGCCAGCCGATTGGGACGCTGTGCGCCGTATTTACCTCGAAGGAATCGCCACGGGGAACGCGACATTCGAGCAGTCGGCCCCGGAGTGGGACAAATGGGACGCGGGTCATCTGAAAGCGTGCAGATTGGTGGCGCGTGCAGAGGACGACGTTCTAGGGTGGGCGGCGCTGAGCCCGGTTTCGGGCAGGTGCGTGTATGCCGGAGTGGCGGAAGTCAGCGTTTACGTCGCTGATGGTGCGCGTGGGCGCGGCGTAGGCAACGCGCTCATGATGGCTTTGATCCGCGAATCGGAACAGAACGGCATCTGGACTCTGCAAGCGGGCATCTTTCCCGAAAACGCCGCCAGCATCAAGCTCCACCAGCGATCCGGATTTCGCATCGTCGGAACTCGCGAGCGGCCCGGACAATTGAACGGCAGTTGGCGGGATGTGGTGTTGATGGAGCGGAGAAGCAAGACCGTCGGGGTGTGAATCCCGATTCACGCCTTCAGGGCTTTGCCGCGAGTCTCCGGGAGAAGAAATGCCGCTATGGCCATAACCGCATAGGCAATTCCGGCGAACAAGCCGATTGCGTGCCCCAGTGGCATCCTGGCCGAGAGGAAACCTACCAGCGCCGGAAACAGCGCGCCGAATGCGCGGCCCACGTTATAGGTAAACCCTTGCCCCACGCCGCGCACCCGCGTGGGAAATTGCTCGGTATAGAAGGGTCCCATGGCGCTGAAGACGCCGGACGCCAAGAAACCCAGCGGAAAGCCCAAAAACAGCATGGTGCGGTTATCCAGCGGAATCGTGGTGTAGGCCACCGCAATCGCGCCGGCCCCGATGGCGTAGACCAAAAACGTCATCCGCCGGCCGATTCGATCCGCGAGATAGCCTCCCGCGAGGTAGCCGCACAATGCGCCCGAGATCAGCACTGCAAGATAGCCCGTGGAATCGAGGACGGACAGGTTTCGCTCTGTGCGAAGAAACGAAGGCAACCAGGTGGTGACGGCGGCATAGCCGCCTTGGGCGCCCGTTCCCATCAGCCCCCCGACCAGAGTAATTCGGAGCAAGCCAGGACGGAAGATCTCCAGAAACGAAGGCCGATCGCCGTGAGCTTCCAGATGAGCCTTGGTTTCGAGATAGACCGGCGGTTCTTCGACATTTCGCCGCACCCAGAACACCAGAAGCGCCGGGGCGAT
>DASQJB010000269.1:0-5903 GCA_035631295.1 Bryobacteraceae bacterium
GATAGGGCAAGCCGTTCTTCAGGCTCCAGCCGAGGTTGATGAACTCCTGCCCGATCTTCTGATCGGGGCAGCCTTCCGGCGGGCAGGGCCGGTTATCTTCCCAAGCCCAGACGCCGGAGAGATCTGGTTTGCCGTCGGGGGTTCGCGGGGCGGGCGCGGCCAAGTTCGGTCTGCCATCAGGCAAGCGCGGGACGCCGGGCGTGGGGTAATGGATCCACTGCGCCCAACAGGGAGCCGCAACAGCCAAAATCGCGGCGATGCGCATACGCGCCTCCTAATGGCCGTTATGTTCAGGTCCCCACGCTGAGCGATGATAGGGCGCAATGGGGACGCCCATCTTCTGCATTTCGGGGCTAGTCGCCGGGCGCGGGCCGGGATATTTGATCAGGTCCCATCCGGCGAAATTCTTGTTGCCGCCATAATGCGGATCGCCGAACATGCCTTCGAGCATCAGCCTCCGCGCGCGGAGGAAGAAGGCTCGCGTATTCGGCGGCGCTTTGCCCGAGTCGATATCCGTTAGCACCTGATCGCGCTTCTCGGCAGGAAGGTCCGCGAATCCGCGGTCCTGGCTCTCGCGCGCATACGCATCGAGGGCAGCAAGGCCGTCCAGGAACGTTTGCTTTTCCGGCGCCAGGTAGTCGCCGAGCTGGATTTCGATGTAATTCTGTGCGCCCATCTCCACGGCGCCCGGGCCGAGCTCATCGGCCGGGCAGAGACGGTCAAGGAAGGCGTCGAGTGTCCGCCTCTGCTCTTGCGTGAAGATTCTCCGCTGCGGCGCGGTTGTTTGCGCGGCGGAGCGGATCGCCGAAACTGGAACGAACGCCGCGGTCGCTGCGGCGCCGATGACGGCGCGCCGAGTGATTTCGCCGCGGTCGCCTGAGGGCATGGCGAATAGTATATCGCCGCTAAAGCTGAGCCGCGAGCAGAGGGAGCGGTTTTTCTAGGAAGCGGCAGCGGCCCAGCGGCCGCTGCCGCTGGGAGACCGTTAGTCGCGGCCCAACGCTAATCCGCCTGAAAATGCCACGTTCAGCGCTTGGAAGCCGCTAATCACCGCGGCGGTAGCGCCCGTACTCGTGTCGAAAATAGACATCGAGACATCCAACGTGCAAGGAGGCCGGGGAGTCGTTGTTGGAACGGTCAGGGACACGACGGCGCGCAACGTGGTCCGCGGGGCCGTGCCGCCGCTGCTTGCGAACGGCAGACGGATGGGGGAGGTTTGGCCTGCCGTGACCGTGAAGGACTGGGCGGAGCCGATTGTCTTTCCGGTCGCGTCAACGAACGTAACCGTACCGGTGCAAGAGGCGGCAGTTCCGCTGCTCGAATTTGAAGCCACATTCGCCATGTTCACTTCGAGCGTTTGCGTAGAGCCCAGGCCTACGGGCGGCAGGTTGATGGTGGGCGTTGGAGCGCTTGAAGTCGTTGAATCCGCGAACGTCACTGACATTCCCGTTGCAGCGATAAGAGAACAAACGAAGGTCCTGACCATGAAAACACACCTTTCTGAGTTTTATACTGAGAGCGATCTCGGGAGGACGCGACTCCCGGACGGCCAATCTTGCTGTTTGACGGTGGGGCGGCGGTTCCCGTGACTCCGAAAAACTCCTACTTGTACTCTCAGGACTCGTTCAATGACTGCTGTTAGTATGACTCCGGGAGGAATCCGTGTTTGTTTCGCTTGTCTCCTGGCAGGAAGCTTGGAGAACGTTACAGCATATCGGCATCGCTTACATCCTGACCGCGATTGTCGGATGGGAAAGCGAACAGGAGGAGCATACCACCGGCATCCGCACTTTTCCCATCGTCGGAATGGCGAGCTGCGGTTATCTCTTGGTGCTCGGGGATCAGCCCGACGTTGCGGCTCAGTCGCGCGTGTTGCAAGGCTTGATTACGGGAATCGGATTCGTGGGAGGGGGCGCCATCCTCAAAGAAGGCGTGACGGTGCGGGGCACGGCCATGGCCGCGAGCATCTGGAACGCCGGAGTAATCGGGGCGTCGGTCGCTATGAACCGGTACGAAGTCGCCATCCTGCTATCGCTGCTCAACCTGCTGACGCTGCGCTGGCTGCTGCCATGGAAAGAGCGATTGGATCGAAGAAAGCGATCGAAGTAGCCCGTCGTAGTGCCCTTCCTGTTATGCTAAAAGGCGCCTGTGCGTATCCCTTCCTTGCTCGCTCTTACCGCTGCCTGCGCGGCGCTCACTCTGTTGCCCTTCGCCGGGGTGGCTCAAAACGCCGGCGACGACGATGTGATCCTCAAAGCGATGCGCGAGGAGATGGAGCGCTCGCGTCAGTTGCGCGCCATCGGCGGGCAGGATCTCCCGTATTTTTTCAGTTACGACCTCACCGACTCGGAAAACTTGCGGATCACCGCTTCCATGGGATCGGCGGTGAACGTTACGCGATCTCACGCGCGGTATCCGAGCATCGAGGTTCGCGTGGGCGACTACGATTTCGACAACACCGGCCACGTCTACAGCGGCATCTACACCGGGTCGCGGTATGACACGAGCTGGCCACTCGACGACAACTACGCCTCGCTCCGCGAGTCGCTCTGGTTGGGAACCGACCGAGCCTACAAGGCCGCCGTGGAGTCCATGGGACGCAAGCGCGCTTCCCTGAACGCCGCCTCCGCACCCACCGAAAAGATTCCCGATTTTTCCAAGGCCGATCCAGTGGTGAACCTGGCCAAAGTGTCGCACGCCAAGATCGACGACGCGGCTTGGGCTGCGCGCGTCGAGAAGCTTTCTTCGGCCTTCAACTCCTATCCGGACACGATTAGCTCGCAGGTCGAACTTCAGGTGATCGATGGCATCACTTACTTCCTCAATTCCGAAGGAACGGCTTTGCGCTACGCGGACAAAGTGAGCTGGCTGACCGCGCGTGCCGAAGGACAAGCCCCGGACGGTATGTACGTGCGCGACGCCCTCTCGATGCAGGCATTCGATGCGGACAAGCTTCCTTCGGAAGCGGAGATGCGGAAGGCTGTAACCGGGCTGGGGGAAAACGTCCGCGCCCTGGTGAAGGCTCCACTGGGGGAAGGAGTATCGGGTCCCACGCTGTTTGAGCCTCAGGCCGCGGCCCAACTACTAGCGCAGTTGCTCGGAGATAATCTACGCGTTCCTCGCAGGCCGCTGACCGATCCGGGCCGCAACGTGAATTTCTTGCCGAGCGAACTGGAATCGCGAATGGGCGGGCGTGCTTTGCCGGATTGGATGGAGGTCATCGACGATCCTACCCAGTCCACCTGGAACGGCAAGCCGTTGATCGGCTTTTATACTTTCGACATGGAAGGCGTTGCGCCCAAGCCCGTGACGGTAATTGAGAAGGGAAGCATAAAAGCCTTCTTGACCACACGCCAGCCCATTCGTGGTTTCCCAATCTCTAACGGCCACGCGCGGCTGAACGGCTCTTACGGCGCCCGGGGCGCGGGCATTGGAAATCTGTTTGTGAGGGCCAGCGAGAGCGCGCCGCTCGCGGATTTGAAAAAGAGGCTGATTCAGTTGTGCCAGGATCGCGGCAAACCCTACGGCATACTGGTCCGCAAACTCGATTTTCCATTTTCCGCGGGAGCCGGCGAGCTGCAAGGATTGGCGCAGGCCAATCAGCAATCGGGAGGATCGAGCCGGCCCGTGAGTCCGCCGGTTCTGCTGTATCGGGTCTATCCTGATGGACGCGAGGAGCTCGTTCGAGGGCTGCGTTTCCGCGGCCTCTCCACTCGCTCCTTGCGCGACATCCTGGCGGCTTCTCAGGAGACGGCCCTTTTCGATTTCGTCAACAACGGCGCGCCGATGGCGATGATGACAGCGGGAGGCCTTCTCGCTCCGGCTTCGGTGGTGGCGCCGGGTCTGCTGTTTGACGAACTCGAATTCGAGCTGCCGCGGGATCAGTTGCCGAAGACGCCCATAGTTCCTCCGCCCTCCGGGGGACAATAGAAGTCGTGAGTCGTTAGGCGTGAGTCGTAACACTACTAGCGACTAACGACTGGCGACTATCGACTATGCGTTTACTCAGCCGCACCATCTTTCGCGAAGTCTTCCTTAACTCCCTCCTCGGTTGCGTTCTGTTCACGCTGGTTTTGTTTCTGGAATTCGCGAAGTCGCTGTTCGAGTTTCTGGTGCGCAGCTCGGGGCCTCCCCAGCAGGTCGCTTATCTGTTTGCGCTGGTCGTTCCGCAGGCTCTGCCGTTCGCGATTCCGCTCGGCGTGCTGGTAGGGACGCTGATCGCACTAAGCCGCATGTCGGCCGACGGCGAAATCACTGCCATGCGCGCCGCCGGCATTCCCGGCCGGCGCGTGCTTCCTCCGATCGCGGTTTTCGGGTTGCTGACGATGCTCGTCACGGCGGCGGCATCGCTTTGGTTAACGCCCTGGTCTATCCGCGAGCGCTATCGGGTACTGAATCAATTGATCGCCAGCGAGCTCACCGCCGACGTCCAGCCGCGGATTTTCGCGGAACAATTTCCGAATCAGATTCTTCATGTAGACGATGTAAAAGAGATGGCCCCAGGTTCGCCTACGCGGTGGCGCAGAATCTTTCTCGCCGACGTTACGCCCCCGGAGAGCCGGCCCAAGGGTCCGTCCGAGCAGGGCGACAGTCCCATGGTGACGATGGCTACTGACGCGCTTGCCGTTCCGGACGTAGCGAACAATCGCATCCAGCTTCTGCTGCACAATGCGAACAATTACGTTGCGGGAAAAGAAGCCAAGGATTATGTAGTCAAGACCAACATCAGCGCTGAGCTAGCTTTGCAGGCCAGCCGGCCCGCGGAGCGGCAAGTTTCCCGGCCGGCTGTGGAGATGGATACCCGGCCCCTTTACCGCTTCGCATATCGAACGAAAGATGTCGACCGGCGGCAGATTCTTGATGCTCGCATCGAGCTGCATCAACGATTCGCGCTTCCTCTGGCGTGTCTCCTTCTGGCGCTCTCCGGAATTCCGCTGGGAATCACCAGCCGCAGGGCCGGAAAATCCGCGGCCGTGGTGATGACCGTGGCGATCGCCTTCAGCTATTACTTGGGCTTGATCGGACTGATCAGCCTGGCGGGACAATCTAAACTGCTTCCCGGCGTCGCGGTGTGGCTGCCCAACGCGACGTTCGCGATCTTCGGGCTCGTGATGTTGGTCCGGCTAGAATCACCTGGCGATCGCGACGTCATCGGCGCTCTGATCGGATTTTTCCGCTCCCTTCGTAAGCGCCCGCAACGCATGTTGGGGCGTTTGGGGCCGAAGCCGCTGCCGGTACGATTCCCCCTGCTCGTCCATGTGGTCGACACTTACGTTCTATCGAGCTTTCTGTTTTATCTCACGCTGTGGCTGCTAAGCTTCGTCCTTCTCTATCATATGTTCGAGTTTTTCCGGCTGTTGAGCGACATTATCAAGAACAGCGTACCGATTTCACACGTGCTTCAGTATCACTTGTTTTTGACTCCCCGCCTGGTCTACTATTTCGCTCCCGTGGCGGTGCTTGTCGCGGTGCTGGTGGTGTTTGGAGTACTCGCCAAGAACAATGAGATCACTGCCTTCAAGGCCTCCGGCATCAGCGCGTACCGGCTGGCCGCGCCCGTACTCATCGCCGGCCTCCTGTTGAGCGCAAGCTTGTTCGCCTTCGATCATTATTGGGTTCCGGAGTTCGACCGCCGGCAGGATCAGATCTACAACAACGAGATTAAAGGCCGCCCCGCCCAGACCTATCTGCAAGCCGACCGCAAATGGATTTACGGCCAGGAAGACCGCATTTACTACTACAAGTATTTTGATGCGACTGAAAAAGTGATGGGCGACGTAAACGTCTACGAGATCGACCCGGACCGTTTCCAGCTTAAACGCCAAATCTACGCCGAGCGCGCGCGTTGGAAGCCGGCGCTTCAGAAATGGGCGTTCGAGAACGGCTGGAGCAACGATATCGAC
>DASQJB010000270.1:0-3570 GCA_035631295.1 Bryobacteraceae bacterium
CGCCAAGTGGTTCTCAGATATCGGATTGCCCCCCGGAGTCGTCAACATCATTACAGGCTTCGGCGAAAGCGCCGGTGCTCCGCTCGTTCAGCATCCCGACGTGAACAAGATTGCCTTCACCGGAAGCGCGACCGTCGGCAAGATCATCGTCAAGCAAGCGGCCGACACGGTGAAGCGCGTTACTCTCGAACTGGGCGGGAAATCGCCGAACATCTTCTTTGCAGACGCCGATTTCGAAGCCGCCATCGACGGCGCGCTGTTCGGCGTCTTCATCAATCAAGGCGAAGTCTGCTCGGCCGGCAGCCGCATCCTCGTCGAAAAGCCTATCTACAAAAAGTTCGTCGAGGCCATGACCGAGAAAGCCAAGAAAATCAAGCTCGGCGCCCCGCTCGATCGCGACACCAAGATGGGCCCGCTGGTCAGCAAAGAGCAGTACGAGCGCGTTCTCTCCTATCTCGACATCGGCAAGAAAGAAGCCAAGCTCGCCAGCGGCGGCGGCCGCGCCGCCGACTTCGCCAAGGGCTACTACGTGCAGCCCACCATCTTCTACGACGTCGCCAACAGCGCCCGCATCGCCCGCGAAGAAATTTTCGGCCCGGTCGCTTCCGTCATTCCGTTTGAAAACGAAAAAGACGCGGTGAAGATTGCCAACGATTCCCCCTACGGCCTGGCCGCCGCCGTCTGGACGCGCGACATCTTCAAGGCCTTCCGCGCGGTCAAGCAGATCCGCGCCGGCGTCGTGTGGGTGAATCACATGCAGCCCACCTACGTGGAAGCGCCCTGGGGCGGCTACAAGCAATCTGGCTTCGGCCGCGAACTCGGCCCCTGGGGCATTGAGGAGTATCTGGAAACCAAGCAGGTCTACATCAATCTCAACGAAGCTCCGATTGGATGGTACTGAGATGTCCACGATTCAATTGAAGACCAGGATCCCCGGGCCCAAGTCGAAGGCGCTCGCCGAGCGCCGCACCCAGGCCGTTGCCCGCGGCCTCTCCATCGCGACTCCCGTCTACGTCGCCAAAGCCAACGGCGCGATTCTGGAAGACGTCGACGGCAACCGCTACATCGATCTCGCCGGCGGCATCGGCTGCCTCAACGTCGGCCATCGTTCGCCCGAAGTCATGGCCGCCATCGAAGACCAACTCGACCGCTTCCTGCACACCTGCGTGCAGGTCACCGCCTACGAGGGCTACATCGAACTCGCCGAGCGCATGAACCAGGTCACGCCCGGCAAGTTCCCCAAGAAGACGCTCTTCGTCAACTCGGGCGCCGAAGCGGTGGAGAACGCGGTGAAGATCGCCCGCGCCTACACCAAGCGTCCCGGCATCATCGCTTTTGAAGACGGCTTCCACGGCCGCACCATGATGACGCTCGCCCTCACCAGCAAGACGCATCCCTACAAAACCGGCTTCCAGCCTTTTCCCGGCGAGGTCTATCGCATTCCCTATGCGTACTGCTACCGCTGCTCCTACAACCTGAAATACCCGTCGTGCGATCTCTACTGCGCGCGCCATCTGGAAGATACGTTCAAGCGCGTGGTCGCGCAGGAAGGCGTCGCCGCTGTGATTGCCGAGCCCGTGCTCGGCGAAGGCGGATTCGTCGCGCCTCCGCCCGACTACTTCAAAACCCTCGTCGATCTTTGCCACAAGCACAACGTGCTCTTCATCGCCGACGAAGTGCAGTCCGGCTTCGGCCGCACCGGCGCGCTGTTTGCCAGCGAACGCTACGGCATCGAGCCCGACCTGATCGTTACCGCCAAGTCGCTGGGCGGCGGCTTGCCGCTGGCCGCCGTCACCGGCCGCGCCGAAATCATGGATGCCCCCGGCCCCGGTGGCCTCGGCGGCACCTTCGCCGGCAATCCGCTCTCCTGCGCCGCCGCGTTGGCCGTGCTCGATCTCTTCGAGAAAGACGACTTCTACGCTCGCGCCAATCGTCTCGGCGAGCGCTTCCAGAAACGCGCCCGCGAGTGGCAGAAGAAGTGGCCGATGATTGGCGACGTTCGCGGTCTCGGCGCCATGCAGGCTCTCGAACTCGTCCAGTCCCAGGACAAGCGCGAGCCCGCGCCGGAAGAGACCAAGCAAGTCACGCAGTATTGCTGCGAGCACGGCGTGATCACGATCTCCGCCGGATCCTATGGCAACGTGGTTCGCCTGCTCATGCCGCTGGTCATCACCGACGCCCAGATGGACGAAGCTCTCGACGTCCTCGAAAGCGCCCTGAAGACCGTCTACGAGAAGAAGCACGAAGCCGCCGCCCAGCCCGTCTGAGTGTGGCGCGGACGCTCTTGTCCGCGTAAGTGTGCTGCGGACACTCTTGTCCGCGAAATGTTCGTGCGGATACAGTTGTCCGGACACCCCGGGACGCCCGCTGCCTCAGAAAATGCGGTAGCCTAAAGAGTTCCGTAGAGACGCGGCTTGCCGCGTCTGGCGCAGTGTGGGACTCGAAAATTGCGGATTCGAAAATTGCGGATCCCCCCACCTGCGCTTTGTGCAGCAGTTTGATTGCGAAGATAACAGCAAAGCCCGGCCGACGGAGCGATTGGGTCCGCACAGCCCATTTATTGGATCGCAAGGGCATGCATCGCGAGCAACCCAGCCCCGTAGGGGCGGCAGACATTAACCCAGCGCGTAAGCGCTCGGAAAACATTCACAAACGAGCCGAGCCCCTTTAGGGTCGGCACTTCACAAACACCGAGGCAAGCCCAATGAGCACGGCCATCATCACCGAAGCGAAAATCCCCAACTACTTCAACGGCCAGTGGGTCGAGTCCAATGCCACCGAGTGGCAGGATGTCCTCAACCCCGCCACCGGCGAAACCCTCGCCAAAGTCCCGCTCTCCTCGCTCGCCGAAGTCACGCGCGCCATCGACGCAGCCGCCGCGGCCTATCCTGAATGGCGCCGCACCCCCGCCGAGGATCGCATTCAACCGCTCTTCAAGCTGAAGATGCTGATGGAAGAACACCTCGACGATTTCGGCCGCCTCATCACCCAGGAAAACGGCAAGACCCTCGGCGAAGCCAAAGGCGAAATGCGCCGCGCCATCGAAAACGTCGAGGTTGCCTGCGGCATTCCCACCATGATGCAGGGCTACATGCTCGAAGACGTGGCGCGCGGCATCGACGAAACCATGATCCGCCAGCCGCTCGGCGTCGTCGCCGCCATCACGCCCTTCAACTTTCCGGGCATGATTCCTTTCTGGTTCTTGCCCTATGCCATCGCCACCGGAAACACGTTCATCCTTAAACCCTCCGAACGCGTGCCGCTCACCATGCGCTTCGCCTTCCAACTGCTCGAGAAGGCCGGCCTCCCCAAAGGCGTCGTCAACCTGATCAACGGCGGCAAAGCCGCGGTGGACGCGCTGCTCGACGATCCTCGCGTCCGCGCCATCAGCTTCGTCGGTTCGACTCCGGTGGCCCGCTACATCTACGCGCGCTCCGGCGCCAACGGCAAGCGCGCCCAGTGCCAGGGCGGCGCCAAGAACCACGTCATCGTTTTGCCCGATGCCGACATGCAGATGGCGACGCAGATTATCTCTGACAGCGCGTTTGGATGTGCAGGCCAACGCTGCCT
>DASQJB010000271.1:0-2182 GCA_035631295.1 Bryobacteraceae bacterium
CCGAAGACCTGGGCAATATGTTCCAGTTCTATCACGATTGCGAAAAGGATTTCGCGGGCGCGCGCAGCCTGGAATTCAGCCGCAGCCTGAATCCGGAGCTTCAGATGCTGGATCAGTGGCTCACGGTCAACAGGGACCGGATTCCATTAGACTGATGGAGTGAGGCTCGTAGGCTCCCTCACGGTCGCGGCCCTGTTGCCTGTGCTGTACGCCCAGGACGGCGGAGCCGTCGAGGGGATCGTGGTCAATGCCGTCACGGGCGTGGGCATCGGCGGCGCCACAGTCCGGCTGACGTTCCGGCAAGACCACTACGAAACGGTCACCGACGGCGCGGGAGAGTTTCGGATCTCGGGGATAAAACCCGGCGACTACGTCGCCATAGCCGAGAAAGCCACCTATAGCGTTCCCCCCTCTCAGGCGTTTCGGCGCGCGCAGGTGCATATCGGCTCGGAGAAGGAACCCGTTCGGCTGCGCTTCGAGCTCCTGCCGCCCGCCACGCTGCGCGGCCGCGTTTTCGGAATCGACGGCAACCCGGCGGTGCGCGCCAAGGTCGATGTGGGCGGCGGGCAGGTGAAGACCACCGGCGACGATGGCTCATTTGTCTTTGAAAATCTCCCGCCGGGTTCCTATACGCTGGTTGCGCGGCCGCAGGCGAGCGCGAGCGCGAGCCGGGTGCAAGATGGCGTGCGGACGGAGATTTTGCCCACGTACTTTCCGTCCGTGCTCGACTTGGCCGCTGCGCAAGAGATTCGCCTTCAGTCTGGGGCCGATCAATCCGGCTACGATATCCGGCTTCAAGCGGCGCCAGTATACCGCGTGCGAGGAGTAGTGCTGGACTCGTCGGGAAAGCCCTCGGCGAAGGCGGTTCTGGGAATTGTGTCGAAAGCCGCCGGTGGATCGGCGCGCGGGTTTATCTCGGTCCCATACGGGCCTTTCGGGGTCACCGACGGCCCGCTCCGGACTCACGACTCCCTGATTGAACCTGCCGTCACTGGATCCGATGGCGGCTTCGAGTTTCCCTCCGTTCCAGCGGGGGATTGGATCTTGCGCGCCGAGTCCGATACCGTCCATGACGAAGCGCGGCAAAGAGACCTGATGTTGTACGGCGGTGAGGAAATCCACTTGGGGCGTGACGATATCGACGACGCGCAAATTCAGGTTTTGCCTTCCTTCGATCTGAGCGTTAGCTTCGAATTGAGCGATGGCTCGCCGGCGCCGGAAAATGCGGGATTCCAAGTCGCGTTTCTGCCGGAAGACGCCGCACTTCCGGACGTTGTTTCGCGGCGAGCGGAGCCGAACAAGCCCCCGCGTGTGGAAAATCTGCAACCCGGACGTTATCGCATCCAAGCGCGGACGCTGTTCGACACCCCCTACTATGCCTCTCGAATTATGGTGGGCGATGCGGAGGCAACCGGCCAAGCCGCCGAGCTTTCGCCTGCCTCGCCGCCCGTCCGCGTGATTCTCAAGCCGGCCCCCATGCTCCGGGGAGTTGTGAAGGAGGGCGAAGGGTCGGCCGTCATTGTGTGGCCGCAATCAACCGCGCCCGGCGATTTCGGCAAGGCCATCCCGTGCGGCGCGGGCGGGAATTTCGAGACACGCGGGCTCGCTCCCGGCGACTACTATGCCCTTGCCGTAGACCGCTATGATCCACGTGAAATGACCACCGCGGCGTACCTGCGCGGAGTGATTTCCCATGCCTCCAGCGTGCGGCTGGAAGAAGGAGCTTCGGCGTCGCTGGAGTTGAGTCTGCGCTGAGACGCCAGTGCTAACATCGGTTCAGCGGGCGCGTAGCTCAGGTGGATAGAGCATCAGCCTTCTAAGCTGAGGGTCCCGCGTTCGAGTCGCGGCGCGCCTACCAATTGCTTCAGCAGCTTACAGCTCATTGCACTAGGCCCGAACCACTGACTGTAGTGGAATTTGTAGCGACGGCATCGGAAATGACGGCAGCGGGGCGGGTTTCATTGCGAAAATCTGCTTCAGTGTGTGACGAAGCGAGTTGGGGTGTTGGATGGAATGTGAGGTTAGGCGACGATGCCGAACAACTCATCAATAAATATAGCCTGCGCGATTGCGTCCTGCTTTGCCACCCATCTCACTCGCCCTTTCCGGATCATGCTCACGGCTTCGATTCCTTGTAACGTTCGCCATGCCGTAGAAAACGACCCATAGCCTTTCGCCAGCC
>DASQJB010000272.1:0-8523 GCA_035631295.1 Bryobacteraceae bacterium
TCGCCAAGGGTGGACGGACGCTTTGAGGAAACTACATCCTTCAGGACCCCTCTGGACATTCTGGGACTACAAATTTGAGAGGTGGCAGGCGGACAAGGGCATGCGACTCGACCATTTGCTGCTCTCGCCCCAGGTCTCTCCCCTGTTAATCGGCGCCGGCGTTGATCGGTGGGTCCGCGGAGAGGATAATGCGAGCGATCACGCTCCCGCATGGATCAGACTTGAGTCGTAATGGTCCGCCCGGCAGCAACCCTAGCGTCGCAACTCCCGTCGTTTGACACCCCCGCTGACGCTTTCTATTATGTTGAGCGATGCCAACGCATACGCCCGCGATGAAATTACGTCTCAGCGGACTCGCCCTCCTGATCGCCGGCTGTTTGCCACTTTCGCCCCAAGCCGTGCCGCCGCCAACCCAGGTGGAATGGCGGTATTACGGCGGAGATCCGGGTGGCAGCCGCTATTCGCTCCTCACCGATATCAACTCTGGAAACGTTGGACGTCTCCAACCGGTGTGGCAATGGAAGCACTGGGAAACGCATCTGGACGAATATGGCACTACGCCTGGGTTTTTCGAAAATACGCCGCTCATGATGGATGGCGTATTGTACGTCACGACGCCTTATAACAGCATCGCGGCGCTGGATGCCGAAACCGGCAAGGAACTCTGGCGCTTCGACGGCGAAGCACAAAAGCTGGGGCAGATTCTATCCGCCAGCGGCTGGAAGCTGCGAGGAACCGCGTTCTGGCGCGACGGCGGAAAGCTCCGCGTGGTGCTGAACAGCCGGCATCGGCTTTTCCTGCTGGATGCCCAGACGGGAAAGCCCGTTCCTTCCTTTGGAGACAACGGCGCAGTGTCGCTGACGGCGGGTTTGCCGCGTATCTCCGATATCCGTCACGTTACGCAGAGTTCGCCTCCGGTTGTGTACAAGGATCTATTCATCGTCGGCAGCCAGATCCCCGATCGCGTCCAACTGCCCGATCCGATGGGGTACGTCCAGGCCATCAGTGCGCGGACCGGGAAACGCGTGTGGACGTTTTCGGTAATCCCGCAATCGGAGAAAGATCCAGGCGCGAATACGTGGGAGAACGGCTCATGGCGGAATAGCGGCCACGCGAACGTCTGGGCGCCGATGGCGCTGGACGAAGCTCGCGGGCTGCTCTACTTGCCGACGTCGACGCCTTCAAGCGACTACTACGGCGGAGGACGCCCCGGCGCAAATCTGTTCGCCGAATCTCTGGTGTGCCTGGATGCCGCTACGGGAAAGATGAAGTGGTACTTCCAAACCGTCCACCATGGCCTATGGGACTGGGACAACCCGGCGCCACCCAATCTGGTGACCATCACGGTGGACGGGAAGCGGATTGACGCGGTCGCACAGGTGACCAAGCAAGGGTTCACTTATGTCTTCGATCGCGTGAGTGGAAAGCCCGTTTGGCCCATCGTCGAGCGCCCCGTACCCACCGACAGCAATGTGCCCAACGAAAAGCCCTATCCGACTCAGCCGTTTCCCACCAAGCCCCCGCCCTTTGTGAACCAAGGCCTAACGCTCGAAGACGCCAACAACCTGACGCCGGAGATTCACCGGCTGTCGCAAGAACAGATGCGAAAATACCGAGTTGGTCCGATGTTTACGCCGCCGTCGCAAGAAGGGACTTTGCAGCGCCCATCGCAGGGAGGCGGGGCGAGCTGGGGAGGCGCGGCGTTCGACCCGGAGACGGGATATCTTTTCGTACGCGCGGCCAATTCCGTGGGTCTGAACCGCGTGGCGAAAAACGATGGATCGGATCCTTTGGTGGCAGTGGAGTATTCCAACATGTTCGCCCGCGGAGGCGAATCTGTGAGCTTGCCGGGCGGGCTTCCGCTGGTTTCGCCACCTTACGCGGTGCTGACGGCAATCGACCTGAACAAGGGTGAAATCGCCTGGAAAGTTCCGTTGGGCGAGGGCAGCGCGGCATTGCGCAATCATCCGTTGCTGAAAGGCGTAGCGCTTCCCGACCGGCTCGGGTCGCCAAACAGCCGTGGCGGGGCCATGGTGACCAAAAGCGGACTCGTGTTCGTCGGCGGCGGAGACGGTTACCTCTATGCCTTCGATAAGACCAGCGGGAAGGAGATCTGGCGAGGGAAGGTCCCTTACGAAAATACGGCGGTCCCTATGACCTACCGCACCCGGAGCGGCCGCCAATTTGTCGTGGTGGCGACTGGCACAGGCGCGGAAAACGCGCTCGCCGCCTTCACGCTACCGGGCGATAGGTGACGCCGGCTTCCTACTGAATTTTCTGAAGGTTTGGACCGGAAATAAACTCATGTTCAGATCCAAAGGATTCTTCGCAGCCGCCCTGGCCGCCACTCTAGCTGCGATTCTTCTCGCGACAGCCTCGGGCCAGGAGAATGAAGGCACCCGAGGCGGCAAACAGAATGCGAAGCAGGGCCCTCCCGCTCCCATTCCCGCCATCCTCAAAAACTACCAGGCGGTCACAGCACAGCGTCTCTTGAAGCCGGAGGACGGCAATTGGCTCATGATCCGCCGCACCTACGACGGTTGGGGCTACAGTCCGCTCGATCAGATCACGGGCGCCAATGTCGCGCGGCTGCGGCCGGTTTGGGGGTCCGCTACGGGCGAAGGCCGCGCCCACGAGTCGGCCCCCGTGGTGAACAACGGAGTGCTCTTCATCACGACGCCGAACAATCAGGTAATTGCCTTCGATGCCGTCACTGGCACGATACTCTGGCGCTATCGCAGGCCGCGTCCACAAGGAGCGATCGTTCCTCACGAGGTCAATCGCGGAGTGGCCCTGTATGAGGACAAAGTTTATGTCTGCGCCGGCGAAGCTGTATTGGTCGCGTTGGACGCCAAGACCGGCGCCGAAGTATGGAGTACAAGTGTCGCCGATAACAAAGCCGGATATTACACCACGCTTGCTCCTCTGATCGCAGGCGGAAAAGTGTTGGTGGGGGCTTCGGGAGGCGAATACGGAATCCGGGGCTTTGTAGCGGCGTTCGATGCGGAGACCGGCAAAGAAGTGTGGCGCACGTTTACGGTGCCCGCACCCGGAGAACCGGGCAGCGAAACGTGGCCCGCCGGCGGCGAGCAATGGAAAACCGGCGGAGCTTCAGTATGGGTCACCGGGAACTATGATCCCGAAACGAATCTCGCGTTTTTCGGGACCGGCAATGGCGGCCCTACCATCGGTGACAATCGGCCCGGTGATAATCTCTACACGGCGTCCACCATAGCGCTCGACGTCACTACGGGAGCGATCAAAGGTTACCATCAGTACCATCCCAACGATTCGTGGGACTACGACGAGGTTTCGCCTCCCATTCTGGTCGATTACGAGCGCAACGGGCGCACCATCAAAGGGCTGATCGATGTTGCGCGGGACGGCTACCTGTGGTTTCTAGAACGGAGCGGCGGACCGATCAAGTTTATCGAAGGCAAGCCGTACATCTTTAACAACGTCATTCGCGGGGTCGATCCGATCACGGGCCGTCCCGATATCGATCCGGCTCACAAGCCCGCGACCGGCGCGCCTGCCGAGTTCTGCCCGGGGGTCCACGGCGGCAAGACGTGGCCGCCAATCTCCTACAGCCCAAGAACGCGCATGATTTACATTCCGGCCAATAACAATATTTGCGGACACAACGGGGGCGCGCCGAATGTTACCTACACGCCTGGCCGTGCGTTCGTCGGCATTCAGGGCGGATTTCCGCCTTTGATCGTGCCGGGAGCGGATCATTTCGGCGAAGTGCAGGCTTGGAACGTCGACACCGGCGAGAAGGTGTGGACCCGCAACTACCCAAGATCGCCGAACTGGGGAGGGATGTTGGCCACGGCCGGAGGCCTCGTATTCAGCGGTGGAACCGCTGACCGCAAATTCCACGCCTTCGATGCGGCCACGGGCAAGCTGCTGTGGGAATTTCCGCTCAGTTCGGGAGTTGAGGCACCGCCGACTTCCTTCTCCGTCGATGAAAAGCAATATATAGCTGTGCTGGCGGGCTGGGGCCAAGACGCGGGCGGAGAGGTCACCACTCTCGCTCGCTTGTTCCCAGGTGAGGTTCCTCCGATGCCGGACGGGGGCTCCATCTGGGTTTTCGCGTTGGATTACTAAATCTGACAGAGAGTTCGAGAACTAATTTCCGATCTTCAGTTTGATTTCCGCCGCGTCGCCCTTGATCTCAAATTTTGTGCCGAAAGGATTTGAAAGCTCCGCGAGGCGCTGCAGAATATAACCTGCGCGGGCGCCCGTCGCCGGCGATGGCAAGCCGCGTGTGTGGAGGAATTGGTTGCTGGCGTACTCGTTGTGGACATCGGGTTGGCCTTCGCCCAAGTTGTTCAAGATGATCGGCCGGAATGAGATCGATCGCAGGTTCTTTCCTTGAAATTGGACATAGGCGACGACGCTTTCCCAGTTCATTGGTTCGTCGATGTATGTCAGCGTCGGCGGGACGTTGTAAATGAAGTTGCCGAGATCGTAGAAGATGGCTTTTCCGCGATAAATCTCTACGCCATGCAACAGAGGCGCGCCATGCATCACTACGATGTCCGCCCCCGCGTCCACCTCCGCATGCGTCCACTTTTTCAGCCAATCGTTTGGGGCGAGGCGTTCCTGCATCCCTTCGGTGAATATCGTCGAGAACGAGTGGTTCCCGAAGACGTGGTTATGTTGGTACACGATCACGAGGTCCGCCTGCTTGCGAGCGTCACGAATGCTCTGAAGGATGCGTTGCGAATCCTCTGGATTCGGCGTGTTTCCAGGCGCGCCGGGAAGATCGATCGTCGCCTCATTCTCTCTGTCGCCGGCCTCGACGCGAAGCTCATTCACACCCGGCCGATCCGCCGTAGCGCTCCCTCCGGGCGTTATGAGCCCGGATGCGCTTGCAATCACGGCTATGGTGCCATTCGGAATATGCAGATAGCCCGGAGCTACAGCTTCGGCCAGGTTGTTTCCCGTCCCGGCATGAACGATCTTCCGGCGATCCGCTTCCCGGATCGTGTTCTGAATGCCCGTGGCTTTCAGATCAAATGCATGGTTGCCGGACAGGGCCAACAAGTTAAAGCCGAACGTGCTCAGTGCGTCGAGTGCTTCAGGCGGAGAGAGAAAACCTCTGCCCTCATGGACCGTCTCGCCTTTTTCGGCCACGGCTCCTTCGAAATTGGTGAATGCCACATCGCCTTTCAGCAGCCCTCGGATCACCGGCACGGAAGCCGGCGCCGTCTCCCGAAGATCCGATCGGATCATCGACTGTCCCGTCAAAGTGATCGTTATTGCCGTCGAATTCGGCGCCTGGGCCGCGGCAATCATGCACACGATTACAGACGGAGCACCAAGGCGCGCTGCCACAGCGAAAAGACTTCGGGTCTTCAATCTGGTTCCGACTTGGACAGGAGGGACGGTAGTCATATTAGTTCGTATGCTCGAACGTAGCATGCTCGAATGCACAAAAGGTGGGCGGGCAATACCGAAAGAACTACTTCGACTTGTGCGAGTGCTGGCCGGTGGCGACGAAAACCACGCTTGCAACTGCCACAAGCAGCGAGAAAGCGAGCACAGCGACGTAGAGCATAGGAGCCTCCTTTGGCCGATAAGCATACGCCAGCGGCGCGGGAAAAGCTAGCCTAGCCTTTCCAGAAAGATTATCTTGTCGACCGCAGGAATTGAATCAGCAGGGCGCTTACCTGTTCCGGCTGCTCCTGTTGAACCCAATGTCCGGCGCCATCGAGAAGATGGAAGCCGACCATATGTGAGCAAGCGCTCATGCGCATTTTGTCAACTGCTCCTGGCGTTTGATAGACGCCCCAATCGCTCTTCCCCGCGATGAACTGAGAAGGCACGTCAATGGCGCGACCCGAAAACGTCCGCATCTCTGCGACGCTCTTGGGGTCGGAGCCTCGCCGCACTCGATAACCCTGCAGCGCGCCAGTGAAACCAGTCCTGCCGTATTCGGTTGCGTATACGTCGACCTCGGCTTCGGTCAGCCATTTGCAGTTCGAGATGTAGTCCCCGGAAGGCATGAACGGCGCGACGGTCGCCGCCATGCCCTTATCCTTCTCCATTACGTAATAGTTCGGAATTTGCGCCATTTCCTCAGCGGTGCGCGCCTTGAGAGGGTGAGGATTGTTTCCTTTGTAATCGGCGCTCTTGAAAAAGTAATAGGCCCGGAAGAAAGCGTGCAGGCCCTGCGGCGCGTGCAGCATGTCGTCGTTGGCGCCTCTGGTGCGCTGATAGTTCTGGTAGTACTTCCGCGGCGGTTTGAGTTTGGCGAGGTCGGCATCCAGCTCGTCGTCTGTGATTGCGGGGCGCGGCGGAGGCGCGCCGTTGGCTGTATCGAAGGGCAGCGATGGCGGGCCGTCGAAAGGCGAACTCATGATTGTAACGGAACGGAAAATATCGGGCCTGATCAGAGCGGACCAGGAGGCAACGGGCGCGCCCGCGTCGTGCCCGACCACCATCGCCACAGAACGATGGCCCAGCGCATAGACCAGCCCGATCGCATCTCGCGTCATGTTGAGAATGCGAAACGGATCCGGATCGGCTTCGTAGGAATCGTCCCATCCGAGAGTACGGCCGTAGCCGCGCTGATCAGGGGCTATTACGTGATAGCCCGCCGCCGCCAGAGCCGGCATCACCTTGCGCCAGCTATAGGAGAGCTCCGGAAACCCATGCAGCAGCAGCACTGCCGGACGGCCCGGCGTTTCGTAACCCGCTTCCAGCATATGGACGGTCAGCCCGTTCACGTTGGCGATATGGCGCGAGCGCAAGCCGGATGGAAGCGTGCCGTTCCCGTAGGGCGGAAGCTTTGAGAAATCGGTTTGCACAATGGCGGCGCGTGCGAGCCTGCCCTGCGTGATCGCCAGCCCCGCCGCTGCGGCCTTCGTCAATAGAGAGCGGCGCGAGAGGTTGGCGATCTTCTTGGCACTCACCCATTCAGCCATGCCACATTAGAATCGCCAAGCCCGCGGTCTGTGTCAAGCGTCCTCCGTAATCCTTCCGTAAGCGCCGAACGGCCCGGAAGGCGCCCCTGGCGGTCGCGGCTGCTCAAAAAACACCCGTGCAGAGGGGCTGGCGCTCAGCGGCCCATACCGAACCGCGACCGTGCGGGAGCGGGCTGGGTACGGACGAGCGGCTTCCAACTACCACAGAATACAATGCGCCGACGAAGATATTCGTTGACAATGACGAAGTCTTTCGTCATACTTGGGCCATGGCAGCCAAGCCGCCGCGCCCGACGGAAGGGGAACTGAGCATCCTGCGAGTCTTGTGGGAGCGGGGAGCGCAATCGGTCCGGGAAGTCCAGCGGACGCTTAATGAATCGAAACCCACGGGATACACGACGGTTTTGAAGCTGCTTCAGATCATGACGGAGAAGGGGCTGGTGGAGCGCGATGAGTCGGTGCGCCCGCAGATTTATAGGCCCCGGTATTCGCAACAGCAAACGCAGCGGCAACTGCTGGGCGATCTGCTGCAGCGGGCGTTCGGAGGATCGGTGAAGGCGCTTGTGCTGCAGGCGCTTTCAAGTAAGAAATCGCGGCCCGAGGAATTGGAAGCCATTGAAAAGCTGCTCGATCGCTTGGAAGGAGAAAAGAAATGACCGCCCTCGCTCATGTTTTGAGTCTGGCTTTACTTCACTTTGTGTGGCAGGGAACGCTGGCGGCGATGCTGCTTTGGATCGCGCTGTTTCTCATGCGGAAGCGGAGCGCGAACGCGCGGTATGCGCTGAGCTGCGCGGCGCTGGCGGCGATGGTGTTGGCGCCTGCGTTTACGATTTACGTGTTGTACCAAGGTCCGGTTTTGCAGCAGGTCTGGCCGGCTGAAAGCCGGCTGGGGGCAGGCTTGCCCGCCCCACCCGCGCCGACCCACGGTTCGGATTGGCTTAGCGCGCTCCAGGCTTGGGCGGCGCCGGTCTGGTGCTTGGGCGTCGTTGTGTTTTCCGCGCGGCTGGTGTGGGGAAGCCGGCAAGTCTCGCTTATGCGGAGGCGGGGCGAGCAGGCGGAAGAGAGGTTGCTCAGGGTGATCGCACGGCTCGCCGAAAGAATGGGGCTCTGCCGGCGCGTGGATGTTTTGACAACCGCGCTCGCGGATGGACCAAGCGTCGTGGGCTTGATCCGCCCTGTGATCCTGCTCCCCGCTTCGACCATATTGGGCCTCACTCCCGAGCAGCTCGAGGCGGTGCTTGCCCATGAGCTGGCGCACATCCGACGGTACGACTATCTGGTGAATGTGCTGCAAATGCTGGCGGAGGCGCTGCTGTTCTATCACCCCGCGATCTGGTGGACTTCGGCGCGTATCCGGCGCGAGCGTGAATTGTGCTGCGACGACGAAGCCGTGCGCGTATGCGGCGATTCGTTCTGCTACGCTCGGGCGTTGACGGCGCTGGAGCGGATTCGGGCAGCGGCGCCGACTCTGGCCTTGGGCAGCAACGACGGTCCGCTGGCCTACCGGATCAAGCGGCTGATGGGCATCGTGGCCGACGAGAACGTGCCGTCGAAGCTTCCGGGACTCATTGCGCTTGGGCTGGCGCTG
>DASQJB010000273.1:0-11914 GCA_035631295.1 Bryobacteraceae bacterium
CACGCAGTTGCTACGCCAGGGGGATGCAAAGGTGTTCAAGAAGTATTCGCAGATGAAACTGCAGATGAAGAGGGAGGCGCTTCAGAAATTGAACCGGAACGCAAACGAGGGGCGTCCGGGTTTTGTCACGGAGAAGGTGAACTGATGGGGTTTTGTCACGGTTTTGCCACGGTCGGGGCAATTTTGGCCCGATTTTGGGTGCCGGGACAGTGTCGGAAGTACAGGAAGTGGTTTAAAATCAAAGAAGCTTCAGATGTCGGGGCGTAGCGCAGCCTGGTAGCGCACCTGCCTTGGGCGCAGGGGGTCGGGCGTTCAAATCGCCCCGCCCCGACCAATGGAATCAATCGGATGCGCATCTCGAGCCGCACCAGGGTACAAATCCTCCAAATCTGGCGCGCGGAATCGCATTGGGCAACCAGTCTGAGAACGACTAAGCGGTAAACTGTTTTATCGCCGCGGACGAATGGCTGAACCCGATCCCATCACCAGAATGCTAGAGGCGCTTGAAAAGACGGGCGCCGCGAGTGACATCGACGAACCAGACGCCCGCGCCGCAATCAAGATTCTTCGCTGTCTCTTGGAACGGCTGGAAACACTCGAACGCCGCACGGCTCGAAGCGAGGGCAATCTGGCTGCGCAACAGGCTCTCCTCGACGAGCGCCTGCTGAAGGTCGAGCGCAGCCGCCTTTTCACAATGATCAACAGGATCGCGACTCCGCTCACGGCGGTCCGCGGCGCTTCCTTATCTGAAGAGGAATCAGAAGCTGCCTACGCGAAGTGGTTCGCCCAGAAGCAAGCGGAGCTGCCCTCCCAGGAGGAAGCCATATCAGCTTCGAATGCCTGGCCCCACAAACCTCGCATGAGCGTTTTGATTAACCTGCGCGAGACAGACGGCGCCTGTTTGCCGAGGATTTTGGACTCGTTAGGCGGTCAGATCTACCGGAACTGGGAGCTTTGCATCGCCACCAACCGGATGCATCGAGACAAGGTTTTGCCAGCGGTGAGCGATTTTGAAAAACTCCGTGGGCCGGGGTCTTGCCTTGTACATGATCTCGCCGGCGACGCCAACCCATGGAAGGAGCTTGCGGGGTTGGCGACCGGTGAATATCTTGCGGTAATTGATGAGCCGGGAATCTTTGCTGCATGGGCGCTTTACTTTTTCGCCGAAGCGGCGCAAAGCGACGACTTCGACCTGCTGTACTCCGACGAGGACGCCCTCGACCAGGCCGGGAGTCATGTGCAGCCGCTGTTCAAACCGGATTGGTCTCCAACGCTGCTCGAATCCCGCATGTATGTCGGGAGCCTGGCTGTGCTGCGGCGGGCGTTTCTCCTGGAGCGAGAGCATCTCTTCGATGAGGGCGCTTGGCTCGACGTGATTTTGCAAGTGGCGCGCGAATCGCCGCGGGTCCGCCATATCCCGCGAGTTTTATACCACCGCTTGCGCGGAGCGTCGCCGGCTGCCGATCAAGCCCCGAGTAGCCGCGCAGGCAGCGGCGGAGCCGCGGCGCCGGAGGCGGATCCGATGGCGGTGATCGTGTGCTCCAGGTCCGCAAGACTGCTCGAGGAATGCCTGGGATCTGTTCGCGAGACTGCTGGGGACATGATGCGGGAAATCATCGTGATCGCGCACGAAGAATCGGGCGTGAACGCGGATCTGCGCTCCGTGGCGCAGCGATACGGCGCGGCGTGCCACGGGTTCCAAGGCCGCTTTAATTTCGCGGCGATGAACAATCTCGGCGCAGCCTCGGCTCAATCTCCGCACCTTCTTTTCCTCAACGACGATGTTCGAGCCACGGAACCGGGTTGGGCCGAAATGCTGGCGCGGCAACTCTTGCGCAAAGGGGTCGGAGCGGCCGGCGCCGTGTTGTGGTATCCGTCAGGCGCCATCCAGCACGCAGGAATCGCCGTCGGGATTCACGATGGCGTAGGCCATGTTGGCCGTCATATGCGCTCCAGCGCACTTTGGCCGTGGCTACTCGACACACGCGAGGTCTCCGCGGTAACGGGCGCATGCTTGGCCGTCACGAAGGACGTGTTTCGGGACCTTGGCGGCTTTGACGCCGGTTTTTCAACCAACTACAACGACGTGGACCTTTGCCTGCGAATGCGCGAGCGCGGATATCAAATCATCAACGTCGCCGCGCGCGGCCTGATTCACGCGGAATGTCAAACCCGCGAGGGAGTCGTCCGGTTCCACGAACGATTTCGTTTCTATGAGCGCTGGGGAGACGTATTGCGCCGCCCGGATCCATATTATTCGCCATCGTTGTCTCGTACTGAAAAAATCGGATTGGATTTTGAGGGGCCGTGGGTGGGCAATGTTCCTATCGGCGAAGCTTCTGGAATCTAAGGAGCACGCCTCCCACTTTCACCAGAGTCCGCCAGATGCGGCTCTGAAGAATTGCTTGAACTTGCTCTGACGTCCGGTTCAAGCGCTGCTCTGCTCCCCTGAGCCGCGACTCCAGCCTCTGGAATTCCCTATCCCCGGGGCTGACGGCCGCCGAACGCCGCTGTTGGGCGATCACCTGCGAGAACTCGGAGACCGCCGCGCGTAGCTGGTCCTGGAGCCGCTCCTGCGCTCGAATGGCCTCGCGCAGTTGCTCGCGCATTTCATCCAGACCTCCCGATCCCATATCTTGGGAGGAGGCGGTGCGATCCATCCGGCCATCTTTTTCGTCCTGGCTCATGGATTTCCAAGGATACCAACCACGGGTTGGCTGCTGCGGCCAAGGACACAATTCGGATTAATCCTAATCCGCGCAGACAGCGGAGAATTTACAGGGGCTTTGAATTTGTGTAAATAATCTGTGTTCTGCGCATGCGGCTTCTCTATTTGCCGCTCCTATGCCTGTTTTCTTGGGCGAGAGCCCATGGTTTGGCGGCCACGCCTGCGCTCCCCACACTGTTTTTCCCAAATCCACAAGGCTCGGCTCGCTCTACGTGGGGCAAACCTCGGCGCTGCGCGCGTTTTTCGACCGCGGTGGCGTAATCTACGAAGCTCACGGCGCAAAGGTGCGGGTGCGCTACGCATGCCAATCTTCATGCAAGCATCGAAGCCGGCGAGCCACTATCGGCCAGAATCAATTTGCTCTTGGGGGAGACGACGAGCGGCTGGCGTCGAGACATACCGACTTACCAAGTTCTCCGCTACAAAGATTTGTACCAAGGCATCGACTTAAAATACTGTGTCGAAGGCGACGGAATTAAATCAGAATTTATCGTCCGGCCAGGCGCAGATCCGACACAAATACGGCTGGAATATGATGACGCGGAACATATTTCCATCGACGGGCGTGGAAACCTGATCGTCCGCGTGGAAGGAGGCGAATGGGGACGAAGCACCGTCATTTTCCAGCCTTCCGGACAAGCATAGATCGCAGTCAAGGGACGGTATCGGCTGTTAGAAGCCAACACCGTGGGTTTCGAGATCGATGCGTTCGATGGGGCGCTGCCGCTGATCATCGATCCGCTCGTTTCCTATTCCAACTATCTGGGCGGCGCCGCGCAAAGCGCGGTCACTGGGGTCGCGGTGGATAGCGCGGGCAATTTGTACGCTACGGGCTGGACCCAAGCGTTCGATTTCCCGATTGTGGGCGCCTACCAAGGGGCAAATCACGGCAGCGCAGACGCGTTTGTAGTGAAGCTGAACGCTTCTGGTAGCGCACTGATCTACGCGACTTACATTGGCGGCATTAGCGACGATCGTGGCGTCGGCATCGCGATCGATTCCGCGGGCAACGCCTATGTGGCGGGGACCACGACGTCGTCCAATTTTCCGCTGGTTTCATCCCTTCGTCCGAGTCTCGGTGGTGGTCAGGACGCTTTTGTTCTGAAGCTGAATGCGTCCGGCAACGCGCTGCTGTTCAGCACCTACCTCGGAGGCGGGAACGTCGACAGCGGAGCGGCGATCGCCCTCGACGGCGCCGCAAACGCCTACGTATGCGGCGACACACTCTCTAGCGATTTTCCGCTGCACGCTGCGGTGCAGCCCGCCATTGGCGGCAACACGGATGGTTTCCTCGCGAAGTTGACCTCCGCGGGCGCACTGGCTTCGCCACCTATTTTGGCGGAAGCGGCAACGAGCATTGCGGCGGCGTCGCTGCTGACTCGAACGGCAACGCTTACATCGCGGGTGGGACCTATTCAAGCAACTTTCCGACTGCTGGGGCTATCCAGCCTTCCCTCGCCGGCGGCGAGGACGCCTTCGTCGCGAAGATCGATACGAGCGGAGCGAAAATCGCGTATAGCACGTACCTCGGTCGACCGCCCGGCTCTTCGCCGCCGGGCCTGCTGGAGCAGGCCAACGGGATCGCTGTCGATGCGGCGGACGCCGCTTACGTGACTGGTGTTACTAACTCCGCTGGGTTTCTGGTCACCTCAGGCTCGCTCCGCACGGCCTACAACGGCGCGCAGGACGCGTTCGCGGTGAAGATCAACCCATCTGGGAGCGCTTTGACGTATGGGACCTATTTGGGAGGCTCCGGGGGAAATTGGGCGACCGCGGTCGCGTGCGACGCAAATGGGGATGCCTTCATCGGAGGCTACACCAGTTCGTTTGACTTTCCCACAGTCAGTCCTGTTCAAGCCGCGTTGGGAGGTTACTATGACGCCTTCGTCTCAGAGCTTGATGCAAAGGGAGACGCGCTTCTATTCTCCACTTATTACGGCGGAAGCGGCGCCGAGTCCACGACTCGCCCTTGCGATTGATTCCGCCCGGGAGCATCTACTGGGGCGGCCAGACCAGTTCCGTCGATTTCCCAGTGCAGAACGCGCTTCAATCGCACAATTCCGGCGGCCAGACTGGGTGGCTCGCGCGCTTTTATCAGCCGTTGGATCTCCTTACGCTCACCGTGACTCCTCCCGGTGGAGGAACAGTTTCGGCGGCCCCGTCCGCCGTGGGCGGTTATTACGCGCATGGAGCGTCCGTGCAGATTACGGCCTCGCCGGCCGCCGGCTACAGCTTTACCGGCTTCAGCGGCGCCCTATCCGGAACCGCCAAATCCGCAAACTCTGACCATGTCCGGCCCGACGACGGTGACGGCCACGTATGCGGTGGTGTGCACCTTCTCGCTTTCTTCAACGAGCGCCGGCGTATCCGGCGCGGCCGGTATTGGCACGGTGGGTTTAACCGCATCCAATCCCGCCTGCGCGTACACGGCTTCCAGCAACGCGGCATGGCTCACTATCACGGCGTCCGCCAGCGGAAGCGGCAGCGCGACGTTGCCCAGCTTTACCGCAAACAACAGTCCTAGCTCGCGAGTGGGAACCCTCACCATAGCGGGACTGACCTATACGCCCACGCAATCCGGCGGCAGCTTCAGCATGACTCTGAGCCAGGGCAAACTCAATTTCGGCTTCGGCGGCGGCTGATCACCGATCCGCAAGCGGTCTCCGTGACGTTCAGCGGCGGAGCGAAGCTTGGCTGGACCGCTTCATCCAATCAATCCAATGTAACTGTCTCGCCGCCATCGGGGACGGGCTTGGGCTTCCCGCAAATCGCCGCCACTCCCGGCCCTAGCGCCGTCGTCACCGTTACCGCGCCGGGCGCGACCAATTCGCCGCAGCAGATTCAGGTGAACATCGCCAGCGTTACGCCCGGCATACCTTACGGCAGCTTCGACACGCCGGTGAACAACACCACCGGCGTCACCGGTTCCATTGCCGTCACTGGTTGGGCGCTGGATTCCATCGAAGTCACCAAAGTCGATATCTGGCGCAAGCCAGTCCCCGGCGAAAACGGCTGGCTTATATCCGCGATGCTGTGTTTGTCGTCGGTTCGAGGCCGGATGTAGAAAGCGATTTTCCCAACGCGCCGCTGAACTACCGCGCCGGCTGGGGCTATTTGATGCTGACGACGGGACTCGCTAACAATGGCGGATCTCCGGGGCCAGGCAACGGCACATACAAATTGCACGCCACCGCCCATAACAACACCGGAGCGTTGTTGGATTTGGGCACGCGCACCATCACGGTGGAAAACGCGCATGGCGTGAAGCCGTTCCGGGCTATTGACACGCCGGGGCAGGGCGGGACGATGTCGGGAACCGCCTACGTAAATTTCGGCTGGGTGCTGACGCCGCAGCCATGCTCAGTGCCGACCGATGGCTCGACGATTTGGGCGACCGTGGATGGGCAAATGTTGGGGCATCCGGTGTACAACAACTACCGGAGCGACATTGCTACGGGGCTTCCGGGCTACGCCAACAGCAACGGGGTCATCGGATACTTCTACCGACACGACGCAATTCTCCAACGGCGTCCACACGATGGGATGGCTGGCAACGGATAGCTGCGGACGGACGGACGGCATGGGGAGCCGGTTCATCGACGTGGAGAATGAGCGATCGCGATTAGCGTGTCGGCGAAGCCGGCTCGTTGGACCTGACGGGAGACGACCCGTCCGATTGTGCACACGAATGCGTTGTACGCCTTGTTTCGCAGCGCCGACGGCGCGTGCGTGTAGCGAGGGTTCATTGTCTCAAAAACGCCGAACCCTCTGTATTTTCGTTCGAGGGTCACGCTCGGGAAACCAGCGCGCCGAAGCATCCGATCCAACGAATGCGCGGAGAAGTTCCAGAGGTGCTCTGCCGGGCTGAGCGCGGCCCAGTCGGCCCCCAAAGCGAAGCGCGTCAGGGCGTTGAAATTTGGCGTCGAAATGACGAGCACCCCGCCAGGACGTAGCGCGCCGCGCACGCGTTGCAGCGAAACGAGTGGATCCAACAGATGCTCGACTACATCGAACATCACCACAACATCAAACAAAGGGGGAGGGAACGTCATTTGTTCTGCCTGCTCAAGCCGGACGTCCAAGTCTAAACGGTTGGTGGCGAACTCGACAGCTTCGCCCGAGAGTTCGACGCCTACGACCTCCCATCCCGCCCGCTCCGCGGATTTGAGAAAAAAGCCCCCTCCGGCCCCGACTTCGAGCAAACGCCCGCGCCGCGGCGCGTGTCGTTTTATGAGCGCCAGCATGGCGCCGTGCCGCTTGTCGAAATAAGGCAAATCGTACTGGCCATCATGTACGCCAAGCGAGGGCAAGTACTCTTTCCAAAAGTAGTCGGGACTGTACCGCTGGTGGATCTCCTCTGGCGACAGCCGCGGATTTGCGAAGACCAAGCCACACGCTCGGCACTGGACGAGCCGAAGCCCGAACTTGGTGTATCGATGCCGACTGTCATTGCCCTCGCACGCGGGGCAGCAGGGGATTTCAACCATTCAATTCGCGCCGCCGCCTGTTTCCGTACTTTTGATCAGCTCCGCGGTCGGCGCGTCGGGGGTAATCCAGCAGACGTTCTCAATCTCCCGCGGATGCCGGCCCATCCACTCGCGGATCGCGGCAACAAGCCTTACGCGATCCGGCGGCCCCGCAACGGATACATCCCCGAGCGGCCATGCGGGCGGAACCTGACCACTATATCCGTTCAGTGTTGGGACTCCGGACTGGAGCTCAGCCCACATCGCAAAGATGTGCATCCAGGGAACGCTGGTTGAATTTCGAGGGAAACTCGCCAGGAAGGTCTTACACTCCGGGCCGAGGCGATGAACGATCGCTTCCGCAGGCCCTTCCACCGTCACACGGGAATAAACCGGGACCAAGCCGGAGGAGCCGGCTTGCTCCGCCACCACCGCAATCATGCAGAAGGCGGCGAGCAGCGGTGAGACTCGCTTAGCCAGCCAGTCGATGCTCAGCGCTACTGCGATCGCAGCGGGCAGCAGCAGAAAGACGCTGAAACGGCTCACCGCGCGAATCGCCTTTGCCGCGGGAAAATAAGCATACGCCCAACCCCAAAAGGAAAACCCTCCCGGCCAAGCGAGCGAAGCGACGAGGCTGATTGCGCCAATCGCTGCCCAAATCGCCACAACAGGCCGGCTTCGAAAGCGGAGGAATCCTGCTAAGACCAATGCCGTGGTCAGGAGGCCAATGCCATTGAACATCTCCTGGCCTCCGAAATCCGGGCCGATTCCCCGCCAGCGGTTCAGGCTCCCGTAAATCCAATGATCCGGGCC
Organism: Bryobacteraceae bacterium; assembly: GCA_035631295.1. Taxonomy (GTDB): domain Bacteria; phylum Acidobacteriota; class Terriglobia; order Bryobacterales; family Bryobacteraceae; genus Palsa-187. Next base: position 8,008 of record DASQJB010000273.1, read on the forward strand.
TTGAGCCAGCCAGGCCGTGACCGGGGGAAGGAAGCGCTGAACCTCGCTGTACTGACGTTCTCCGACGTCTCTTAGCACTCCGTAATAAACCCGGACAACTGGCGCCAGGAAGAGCGCGGCCACCACGGCGGAAATTACACAGGGCAACCAGTAACGCTGAAGAAATTCAAATAGCCTTTGACGAAAGCGCGGGACCAGGAGGGCGCAGAGTAGAGCCACGGCTGCGCTGAACGCCATGAACCACGCGTTGTAGAAAGCGGTGTAAATCTGAGCGATGGCTCCGCCGCCAGCCAATAAGAGCCCGATCGACAGACGCCGCCGCGGCAACGTCGCGGGCGCGTCAGAAAGCAGCAAATAGAGTCCGCCGAAAACCGCGACAACAAAGAAGCCGGGCAGCAATTGGGGGTGACCTGTCTGCGCCAGGCGTGGGCTGCCCATCGCGAAAAAAGCGGCTCCAATTGCGCTTGCTCCGGCGCTCGCCAGCACCAGTGCCCGGAGAAGTAGGTAGGCGGCCAGATAATTGAGGGCCGACATCGTGACCATCCAGAGTTGGAACGCCGTCTGGGGATCGGCCCCGATCAGGCGAAAGGCAGCGTAGGCAGGGAAGACTCCCAACATCAAGTCGGTGTAGCCTGCGATCTTGGCTTGCGGAAAGAATACGGGCGGACTCCAAAGGCTCCGATGCGAGGCGTCCCCGCTGATCCAACGCCATTGATGTTCAAGGATCACGTTGTACAAGACCGAGTCGCCACCGCCCTCGGTAACGGCGAATCGTGACCAGATGGTCTGCCAATACATGATCAGCAAACACGCCGCCAAAACAACAGCCGCCCCGATAACTTCTCCGCCCTTTATGGGCTTGCTGAACTCCTGGATGGGAGCGTTTTTGGGGAGTTGGGGCAAGCTGCTCATTGTATCTCGCGAGCGCAATCGCCTTAGGCCCGAACCATGATAAAATTCATCGTTACACGTTTCTCCGAGCGCGTCCTGAACCCGATTCTCCTTACGAAAGGACGAGAAACATGCGTCTATTTGTCAATGCGGTTTGTGCCTTACTTGTGCCGGGCTGCATCGCCGCCTCGAACATCGTCCCGCTGCCGGACGGCGAAGCGGGAGTTCCTTATTGGTGGATTCTCGACGGATGCGGCGTCAGTGCAGAGCCGGATGAGGTCTGCGACGCAACGCTGGCAAGCGACGCCCTTCCTCCGGGTCTGCTTCTGGACTCCGCCTCCCGCCTTACAGGATCGCCCACAAGGAAGGGAGTCTACAATTTCACGGTCCGGTTTCAGAAATACCCGCGCCAGACGGTCGATCACGTCTACAGACTCGAGGTCAAAGAGGATGGCGGCTCCCCCGCCGCCATTTCCGTAAACCGGGGCGCGCTGTATTTCGGCGTTTCGGCCGACGGGTCGGCAAGAACCTCGCCGCAGACAGTGTCGGTGATTACGCCAGCCGAGCAACAGGCCGGTTGGAGCGCCCTCTCGGACAATTCACGGTTCACGCTGAACGGACATCTGATCGAACAAGACACGAGAGCCAGGGATTTTCTAGTGACCGCTGCTTCCGGCGCGAGCAAGGAAGGCATGCGTGGCACGATCACTGTCACTTCGAGCCGCCCGCTGCCGGGCAGCTTGCACAACATCGAAGTAGTGGAGTCCGTGGTGGATGCGACGGCGGCTCCCACAGGAGGCTTTGATACGCCTTTGGATAACTCCGTAGTTTGGGGCACGATTCCTGTCTCGGGCTGGGCGCTGGACAATGTCGAGGTCGCAAAGGTGGGAATCTGGCGCGAGCCGGTGGCGGGCGAAGACGTGCCCAAGGGAGAGCTCGTCTACATAGGCGACGCCAATTTCATCCCGGATGCCCGCCCCGACGTGGAAGGCGAGCACTCGGAGACGCCGCTCAACTACCGCGCCGCGTGGGGCTATACCCTGCTGACGAGCGGTCTGCCCGGCGGCGATAGCGCCACGTCAGCGGCGAACAAAATCTTCAAAATTCACGCCATTGCGCTTAACAAATCCGGGCTGACTACGGACCTCGGAATTCGCACCATCACTGTCGACATCACCGGTGGAGCGAAGCCATTCGGCTACATCGACACTCCGGCGCCGAGCGCCGCCGTATCCGGTCAGCTCACGAGCTTCGCCTGGGCGTTAACGCAACCACCCTACAGTATTCCCACGGATGGATCCACGATATGGGTCGGCCTCGATGGGCAAGTCGTTGGGCATCCGATTTACAACCAGTTTCGCGAGGACGTTGCGGCGGCTTTTCCGAATTTCAACAACAGCCGCGGTGCTGTGGGCTATTATCAGTTCGACACTGCGAAGCTCGCCAACGGCGTCCACACCATCAGTTGGGTGGTCGCAGACAATGGAGGGCGCTCCGCGGAAATCGGCAGCCGGGCTTTTCAGGTGCAAAACGGAGCCGCCGCGAATTCGCGGAAATCGCAAGCGGCACCAGCCCCGTCATCGTCATCCGGAGGCGTACTTGTGCGCCGAGGGTTCGACCCCAACCAGCAGCCCGACACGCTGGTCCCGAATGAACAGGGCAATTACTCGCTTCAAATGGAGCAACTCGGGCGCATCGAGGTGCAACTGGGCGCCGTGGATGGCTATCAGCTTGTGAAAGACCAGCGCCGTCCGTTGCCCATTGGCTCCAGCATCAAGGACGGGACCTTCTACTGGCAGGCCGGAGTAGGATTCCTGGGCCAGTTCCATCTGGTGCTCGTGAAAGCGGACGGCAGCCAGGTGCGGCTGGACGTGAAGGTCGTCCCCAAGACCTATTCTCCAGTCACGCAGTGATTGGCTGCGCCCAAGACGATGGATGGGCCGCGCAATTCGGAGTGCTGCGCGCCGAAACGGACGCCACTCTAGGGCTGATCGGAGCGCTGCGCTCCCAACTTGCCGAGATTCAATCCAGTTCGGCTGCCGCGCGGAAGCTTGTCCGCCCGCACCAGGCCATGGCGACAGACCGCCAGATCCTCGCCGCGCTGGCAAGGCAAGAGGAAGATCCGACTCTCGTGAGCTACCCGGAACTGGCGGTCCGATTGGCGGCGCGTCTGGCAAAGCGCGGACTGAATCTAACTCTTCCGGAGGAAGAAGAACTCCGGCGTTCGGGAGCCGCCTGGCGGCTATTTCGCCGGCATGTGAGCGAAGCTGGGCCCTCTCGGGCACTTCGCGCCTGGGCGAGCGCGCTCGCTTCGGTTAGCCTACGGAATCTGCGGCCAGGCCTCAAGGTTCCCGCCGATTTCGACGAAGTCACCTACCTGCTCGCCCATCCAGACGTTGCCGCGATGGTGGCCGCGGGAGAATTTAGGAGCGGCTACCAGCATTGGATCCGGCTTGGGCAGCAGCAGGGCCGCGCCGTGCACTTCCGCCAGCGGAAAGCGAGCCGGCATCCCAAGGCCCGAGTGCAGCCCCGACCCGGCGTCCCCGCCGATTTCGACGAAGATGCGTATTTTTTCTTTAACCAGGATGTCGCAAATGGCGTAGATCAGGGCTTGTTCCCCTCGGGCTATGACCACTGGCTGGCGATTGGCCGCGCCGAAGGCCGAGGCGGCGGCATCTGGCAAGCCCTGCCGGAACGCGCTGCATCTTCCCTGGAGCTGATGGGATCGCGTCCCTACGGCGTCAACTTCCATGGATTCCTCTCCACTGCGAGCGGTCTGGGTTCGGCCGCGCGAGGCTATGCTCGCGCGCTCCGGCATGCGGGAATCCCGGCGAATCTGATCGATGTGCCGGATTGGAGGAACGCCAATGCGAAACGGCGCGTGCCGGATGTCTCGCCCTACCGCATCAATCTGCTTCAACAGAACCCCGATGTTCTTCCGCGGTTCATGCGTTCTTACGGCGCGGACTTGTTTGACGGCTGCTACAACATCGGCTACTGGGTATGGGAATTGCCG
>DASQJB010000274.1:0-55147 GCA_035631295.1 Bryobacteraceae bacterium
CGGCTTTAAGGGGGGCGGTTTGACGAGTTCGGTTAAAAGGTGAGCCTGACTCCACCCGTCGCGCTGCGCGACAAAGCCGCGTAACCGAGCGCTTCCTGATATCGCTCATCGAGCAGGTTGCCCATGCGCAAGAACGGCTCCAAATGTCGCGTCGCCTGCCAGGAGCCGCTGAGGAAGACGTAATCGTAACCGGGATTGCGCAACAGGAGCGGCTGAAGAAAATCGCTGTCCGCGCGCTCGCCCACCAATCGTGCGCCCATGGCGAAGCTCCAGCGGCGTTTGGCCAGTTCCAGAGAAATTGAGCCGGAATTCAGGGGCCGCCTCACTAACTGCTCGCCGATTTGCGCCGGGTTGTTGGACGCCGTGATGCGCGTGTACAGCCGAGTGTAGCCGCCGCGCAGCGTCGCGAAGCCCGCCACGCGAGCCGTGCCCGAAAGCTCGAATCCGCGCGCCCACGCGCCTTCTATGTTGCTCCAGGTGCCGGGAAAACTCGAGAAGTCGAACAGGATCAGGTCATGGAAGGAATTGCGAAAAAACGAAGCCTCCCCGCGCACTCGGCGCGAAAAGAATTCGCGGAACAGCCCGGCCTCGTAGCTCGCCGTCTTCTCCGGCTTCAGGGCCGGATTGCCGATGTAGTAAGCCTCGCGCGCGAAATTCTGAAGCAGCGAGGGTTCCTGAACGCCGCGCGCGGCGCTCAAGCGGAAATAGACTTCGCGCGGCAGGCGAAACGTCGCTGCGCCTCGTGGTATGAACTCGGTCCCAAAAACCGTCGAATGCTCCACCCGCGCGCCACCGGAAAGAAAAACGCGCCGCCCGAGTGAATACTGCTCGTAGACGAAGATGCCATTGTTGTATCGCGACCGGTCCTCGCCCGAAATCAAACCGCCCTGCCTTTGGAACTCGTAGCCAAACGCGAGCGCGCCGCCTGAATGAGTCCATGTTCCCTGATAGCTCGCGATGCTGCGATCGGCCAGGCTAATGATGACCGGATCGAAGCCGTCATTGTAGGCGTCGCGGTAGCGGTGATAGCCGTAGAGGATTCGTTCGGAGAAATGGGCCCCGCGAGTATCGTCCACGCGGACGCTCAAAGCCGAATCGCGGTCACGGCTGTTAGAGAAAAGATTAAATGCTTGATCGGCCGTCTCGCCGGGATCGCCGGTGTAGGAGTCGAATTCGCGGTACGAAGTGCGAAGCTGCGTTCGATCCGAGATTCGGTAGCCGATATTGGCCGTCCCGGATGTGATTCGATATGCATCGTTCGGAAATTCGCCTGTCGAGCGGAACTGATCCGCTGTGAAGGCGTAATCGAGGCGATTGTCGAACCCGCCGCTCAATGCGCCAGACCAATGGTCGGTGGAAAACGATCCGCGGTCATAGACGAATTCGCCGTGCGGAATCGTAGCTTCGGGATCGCCCTGGCGCGTGAACATCTGGATCACTCCGCTCGAGCCTTCGGCCCCGAACAGCGCGCTTTCCGGACCGCGGATCACCTCCATCCGGTCCAGGCCGGCGGACGTGAGATGGACGAAGTCCAGCGAACCGCCCGGATCCGCCACAGGGACGCCATCCAGCAGCACCAGCGCCGCGTTGGAATCGCCGCCGCGCACGAAGACGGAAGTCAAAGCTCCGTTCTGCCCAGTCTGCGCGACGTCCACACCCGGAACGTCGCGCAGCAGGTCCTGAACGAAAGGCGCGTGTGGCGGCTGAAAATCGCGCGCGGTGAAAACGTCCGCAGCCACGCCGGCTTCTTCCAGCGCGACGGGCGCCCCGGTTCCCGTAACCACCATTCGCTCGCTGGCGCGCGCTAGTTGAAGCGTGATCTTCCGCTCGGCGGGAAGTTGCGCCTTCGCCGGCTCAAATCCGGACTTGGTGATGGTGGCCTCGCAGGCCGAAGAGACTTCAAACGCGCCCGCCGCGTCGGTGCTTTTGGTTTCCGTTCCGCAGACGACTTGCGCGGCTGGGACCGGGCGGCCGCTGGGGTCGTAAACTACCCCCTGAATCGCTCCTTGAATTTGGGCGGCCTGAAAGGAAAGAAACAGAAATAGAGATGGATGCATGAGACGTTCTCCCTCGAAACGTTCGTCAAATTTCCGCGGGGAATCGGTCTCCTGACTTCCGGCTGGCTTGTTTTTCGGTCCGCCTTCCCACGTGAATTCCACGCAGTGACGGGCCAAGCCTTGGGCACGCGCCGATTACAGTTGCGGGGCAGTGGCGGATTTTCACCGCCTTCCCTGCGTTCCTCGCTGGATCGAAATTGTCTTTATTAGATTACGTGCGGCGGATCGCAAAAGTCAACCGCACTCCGCCTATTACGGTGGCGGCCAGCACCCCGGCCAACGATATTCGCTCGAGTCCGCCGCGCGCGATCACAATGCCGAAAATCACGATCACCGCCGCCAGCGAGAATAACGTCAGAGAAATGGCGCGGTGAAAACGACGCAATTCGGATTGCAGCCAGGAGTCCGGCCCGTGTTCAATCACGCGGCCATCGTTCGAATCCGTACATCGCGACTTAATGGCGCAAGCATTACAAGCGTGCCGCGGCGCGCGATAGACTACCACGCGCCTCGCATAATCTGTTTCAGCGCGGACCAACTTCTGCTCCTGCGGGCATGTCCAGAAATCGAGTTTTGAATCGTATCGGAATCCGGCCAACGGCATCCGTTCACTTCGGCGGTGCGAGTGCCGCGCGGCCGCCTCCAGGCATCCGGCCACGGCAATCAGGAAGATCGCGTAGCCGGCGGCGAGCATCGCTTCACCGTTCATCGGTCCCCGCCGGGCGCCGCCGTCAGTTCGACAAACAGCCTCTCCTCCTCCGCTTCCGCCGCTCTGCGGTCCTTCAGGTGTCGCACTCCGAGCCAGCATAGATACAGAACCGGAAGCGCGCCTCCTACGATGAACACGACGTCGCCCGGAAAGCGGAGCCACTCCAGCAGCGAGTTCGTCGGACCTCCGATGAATTTCAGACTGCGCGCGTCAGAGTAACCCACGCCCACTGAATGATAGAGTTGGAGCAGGCCTAACGGGAAAAGCGTCGCGAACACCATCCACGCCAGCCCCAGGTTCAGGCTCCAAAAGCTGATCTTCGCCGCCCGATCCGGCCACGACGCTTCTGGAATGATGTATCGCAAACAGAACAGCGCCAATCCCACCGCCAGCATGCCGTAGACGCCCATCATCGCCGCGTGCCCATGGTTCGCCGTCAGCGCCGTCCCGATTTCGTAATAAGAAACCGCCGGCAGGTTGATCAGAAACCCAAAAATCCCCGCGCCGAGGAAGTTCCAGAAGCCGACCGAGGCCAGAAACATCACGGCCCAGAAATGCGGGAAGGCAGCGGTTCCGCTGCTCTGCCGCGCGCCGAGTTGGAGAAAGCTCCAGGCTTCCAGGGTCAGAAACGTGAGCGGGATTACTTCCGCCGCCGAAAAGAACGCGCCCAGCGCCATATGGATAGCCGGCTGTCCGGAAAAATAGACATGGTGCATCGTGCCAATCACTCCGCCCGCCGAATACAGCAATATGTCCAAATAAATCATGGTGAGGGCGACTCGCTCCCGCACCACGCCGAGCAGCACGAAAATATAGGCCACCATGATGGTGGTGAACAACTCCAGGAAATCCTCCACCCAAAGATGCACCACCCAGAATCGCCAGAAATCCGTGACTGTGAAATGCGAAGCCGGGTGAGCCAGCAAACCCACGGCGTAAAAGGCAGGAATGGAAAGAGCGGAAAAGAAAAACAGCCAGGGCATGTTGCCCACGTGATCCGCGGCCAGGTGAGTTCGCAACCCGCGGAACAGGATGGCCACCCACGCGCACAACCCGGCAATCAGCAGAACCTGCCAGAAGCGTCCCAAGTCCAGATATTCAAAGCCCTGATGCCCAAACCAGATCCAGGTTTCGCGGAACCATCCCCAGACGCCTGCCAGCTCTCCCGCCAGGCTTCCGAAAACCACCACCACAAGCGCGCCCAGTAGTCCGAACGCGAGCCAGTGTTGGCCGCGAGGCTCCTGTCCCACGATCATAGGCGCGAGAAAGATTCCCGCGGCAAGATACGATGTGGCCACCCAGAAAATCGCAAGCTGCACGTGCCAGGTGCGGGCCACATTGAAGGGGAGAATGCGCGCAAGGTCGATGCCGAAGAAGCCTTGCAAATCCGCGCGGTAATGTTGCGACGCTGCTCCCACCAGCGTCTGGAGCAGAAACAGCAGCGCCATCGCCAGAAAGAACCAGGCGCAGGATCGCTGCGCAGGTGTGAGCTTCACCCGATCGGGCGGGCGGAATGAAATCGTCTGCCGCTCCATGCCGTGCCAGCCCAAAAAGCTCCAGCGTCCGAACGCGGCTAAGAGCAATCCGATGCCGCCCAGCAGCGCGATGAGCGAAAGGACGCTCCACACGACGGCGTCCGCCGTCAGGCGGTTGTCCACCAGCGGCTCGGGAGGCCAGTTGTTGGTATACGAATAGCTTTTCCCCGGGCGCGTGGCCGCCGCCGCCCACGCCGTCCAGCTAAAGAACGCGGTCAGCTTGCGGACGTCCTCCGGATCGGCGATGGCGTCCGGACGCAGCCCATATTGCGTGGTGGGGTTGGAGAAGAACCGGAAGTAGTCCTGGCGCAGCTCTTCGAACGCCCGCGCCTGCGAGGCGGAGTAAGTCAGTGTGTCCGCAGAGGCGTCGTAGCGGTTGGTCTTGAAATCCCGGATCGTGGCAAGCGCGGCGTTTGTGGACGGCGAACCGCCGTAACCATTCAATGCGCTGAGCGCGGCGCCGTGCAAGTAATCGGCGGTGTAGTCCGGCCCCAGATAGGCTCCATGTCCAAAAATCGAGCCATATTCCATGAGCCCATTGCGGAGAAATACGCCCTGTCCGGCCACGACGTCATCGCGCGTGAAAATGAGCTGCCCCTCCGGCGTCACGACGCGCGCAGGGATGGGCGGCATGCCCTCGTAGGTTTGCCAAGCCAGCATTCCCAGAACGGCGAATCCGGCCACCACCACAATCAGGACGGCTTGCACCCATCCTCGCGCGATCAGCAAATCCCGTCGAAGCGCCACCGCGAACCTCCCTGGTCAGTATCCATTCTATTTAGCCCTCGTGTGAGCGAATTCACGCAGCTTCGGGTGTCTTCGCGCAGCCGTCCGCAAATTAATTGGCACATCCCTCAGTGCAATGCAACTTCCACGCCATCAGCTAAGCTACAATGCGCCGTATGTCCATCCGCGCATTGTTCTCCACTATCGCGCTCTTACCCGGCCTCTTGTTAGGGCAGCTCAGTTCGAATACAGTAACGGCAACCGCGTCGCAGAATCTTAGCTCGCAGCCGGATCAAGTGATTTTCAACGTCGCTGTTAGTTCTGGGACTAGTGCAAGCCTCGACGATATTGTGAAATCGGTCGCGGGCGCGGGCATCTCCGCTGGGAGTTTAATCGGAGTTGCGTTTCAATCTAATCCGCCGGCCCTTATCGTTCCTACTCCGCTGACGGTGCAGTGGACATTTCAACTGCCTGTCTCGCTTTCGATGCAGAAACAAACCACTGCTTCGCTAGGAGCTTTGCAGCAGACCATCGCGCAAGGCAACAGTGGCCTCTCGCTGTCATTTTCGGTTCAGGGCCTTCAGAATTCAGGACAGCAGCCGCAGACCTGCGATTTCGCTGGCCTCATCGCCAATGCTCAGGCTCAGGCGCAGCAAATCGCCTCCGCCGCTGGTTCGTCTGTTGGCCGAATTGCCGGCGTTTCCGCCAGCACTTCGAACGGCGTGGGAAATTGTTCTGCGACGGTGACGTTTGGCCTCGGCTACTCCGGTAATCCGGGACCGCGTGCCATTTCGGTCACTGCGTCGCGCACGTCGACTCCGCTCCCGGATCAGATTCTGATTTCGATTTCGGTGACTTCGGGCATTACTTTCGGCCTGGACGATATCAGCAACGTAATCACGCAAGCGGGCGTCCCGGGCGCGAGCTTCTCGAGCGTATATACCGCCTACACATACGACAACAAGGGCAACGCATCTCCGTTTTTGCAATGGTCGTTTACGCTCACCGCGCCGCTGGCGACCCTGAAGAATACGATCGGGCAACTTCTGTCCGCGGAGGCGGCCCTTTCCAAACAGAAGCTTGGCATCGGTCTGTCGTTCTCCACTGGAGCATTGCAGACTTCGCCGCAAGCGCAGCCGGCTTGCTCCCAGGCAGCGTTAATCGCGGACGCTACAGCGCAGGCTCAGGCGCTAGCCGGTGCGGCGGGAGTTTCTGTGGGACCGATTACGGCTATGTCCGCGGCGCCGGTGACAACCGCGAGGCTCGGCGCCACCTTGAGCCTCCTTGCTGGCGATTTCTCGGCCGCTCAGCTTATCGTGTACCCCAATTTTGTGCCGTCGCCGCCCGCGCAGAGCACGTGCTCGATGCTCGTCCAGTTTCAGCTCTACTGACGGCTACTTCACTGTAATCCGAAGCGAATAGCTTCCGCTCACCATCTGATCCAGCGGAATCGAGACCTGCTCCTGCACGGTCTCCGTGGTGCCGATCAACGACCGGCTGGCCGTGTGCTCCGCTTGCAGCACGTTCAGCATGGACGCCGGTAGCGACGGCAGGACCTTGTCGTCGGAATAATACGTCGCGCGGCCCTCCATCAGCGAAACATAAACGCGGTTGTTGGTGCGCTCCTGGTTCAGCAGCGCCACCGTTTCCGGAATGTTCATGAAGCGGTCGGCGCTGGCGGCGGCGCTCTGGATGCGGTTCAGCGTCTCCGCGTCGCTGAACAGAATGCGGTGATCGCCCTTGGGCATGCCGGCGGGTATCTTCACCTTAACGGACCTTTCAAATCGCTCGCCGCGAAACGGCCTCAGAAACACTTTCAGCGGAATTTCGGCCCCGGGTTCCACTTCGGTCGAAGGCGTCCACGCGCTATCGATGGTCGCGGTGCGCCGCTCCGGGAGCAGATCGATGGTGCACTCCACAGCCTTCAGCTTCGGCATCTTGACGGGATTCAAGAACAAGCGGTTGAATTTTTCGCCCCACCACGTCGCCAGCATAAGCGGAGGCGGAGCCGGCATGTCGCTCCCTGCCAGCATGGTGGAAAGCTGAATGCGCCCCGCTCCCTCCACGTCCACGTGGCCACTCATTCTATAAGTCACCTCCTCGGCATATTCGTTGATCTGTTGCAGGCTGTTGGCCAGCGTCAACATCATTAGGTAGGGCGTCCACTTCTGCTGCACGAAAATGCCGAAGTGCATGTCTTTCTCTTTGATCGCATGGCCCGCGGCGTCCAGCGACCGCACTTTCAGGTGCACCGGCGCGGACGGCGCTTCGTCGCCGAGCTCGCCCATGATGCCGCTGAAGCGATCCTGATGCAGCGCGCCGACTACGTCCGTAGTGTTGGGCAGCTTGCTCGGCTGATACGACGAAGCCAGCGTCCACACCACTTCGCTCTTCGCCATGGGCATTTCGACTGGCCCCAGGCTCATGAACGGGTGGCCGAATGCCAGCACGCGCTTGCCGTCGTTGTAGGTCACGGTGCCCGTTCCCGTGATCGACAGATCGCCGGAAACCAGGATTCCCGCAACCGAGTCGCCAGGATTAAGAGATTTCTCCCAACCCGCCACAGGTTTGTTGCTAAGCGATGTAGCCGACGCTCCGCCGCCTTCCACCGCCGTGATCCCGATTTGCCTGAGCATCGGCTCAAACATTTGCAGCGTCGCCGAATTGAAGCCGCTGAGGACCAGCGGAGTGTCAATCGGCGTCATCAGAGGCTGCCGCTCCGGTCCGATTTCGGTAGCGCCGGCGCCGACCAGCCGCGCCAGCAGTTCGTTTGGCATGGGCGCCGAGGCTGGGTTTCGAGCGGGCGTTTTGTCTGGCGTCTTCGCTCCCGCCGGCCGCGACGTATCTAGGTCGTTGATCTCCAGCATCGATTCAATCGGCGTGATGCCGCAAATCGCATCTGGCGAAAAGACGCTGATGCGCAACGCCACGGCGCCCACTAGCTTTCCGCCGATGTAAACCGGGCTGCCGCTCATGCCCGCCGCGACGCCTGTCTGCTTGGCCTTGCCGAGCATCTTGGCCAGAATGACGTCGTTGGGCCCGTTGCTCTTCTTCCAAATGCCGATGATCTCGATCGGGACGGGCTCGGGCTGGGTTCCCTGAAATACCGTCCAGGCCGTAGCCTGCATGCCTGGCTTGATGTCTTTAAGTGGGAAGATCTCGGTTTTGCCGGCCTTGGGGGAAGTAAGCTCGGCTCCGTAGGAGGCCACACCGATACACAGGAACGCGACCGCGAACCATCGCTTCATGGATTACCTCTATGCTTCCATTAGAACACTCGCAACGTTTGATGGGTTCCTCCCGTCCGCGCGCTATTTTTCGAAGGGTGGGGCGGGCTTCAGCCTGCGCGGGACTCTACTCCCGCTGCCAGCGGGTAAAATGGAGTTGTGTCGCCGGCATTGGCGCACCGCCATCTGTAACCCACACGTGAAAATCGGATTCGTCAGTCTCGGCTGCCCGAAGAACCTCGTCGATAGCGAGGTCATGATGGGCCAACTTGCCGCGCGCGGCCATGAGCTCACGCCGCATCCTTCCGAAGCCGACGTCATCGTGGTGAATACGTGCAGTTTCATCGATCCGGCGAAGCAGGAATCGGTGGATACGATTCTCGAAATGGCCGAATACAAAAAGACCGGCCGCGCGCAGCGCCTCATTGTGGCGGGTTGTCTGGTGGAGCGATACCGTCACGAGATCGGCGGCCAGATGCCTGAAGTGGACGCAGTTATAGGTACAAACGAACTGGAGCGAATCGCTGCCCTGTGCGAAGGCGTGACGCCCGCGCCGGCAAATCCGCTCGAGCCCTATCTCTACCACGACGCGACGCCGCGCGTGCTCTCCACTCCGCGCCATTACGCCTACATCAAGATCGCGGAGGGCTGCGACCATCCTTGCAGCTTCTGCGTGATACCTCAATATCGCGGCAAGTTCCGCAGCCGCCGGTTTGAAAGCGTGATTTCGGAAGCTACGCGCCTGTTTTCTCAGGGCGTCCGCGAAATCAACCTGATCGGCCAGGACACCACTTGCTATGGCGAAGACCTGGACCTGAAGGACGGGCTGGCGCTGCTGCTGGAGCGGCTGGCGGGCATCGAAACCGGCCTCGCCAAATGGATTCGGTTCCTTTATTGCTATCCCAACAAGATCACGCAACGGCTGCTGGATACTCTCGCCGCGCACGATTCCCTGGTGAAGTACATCGACATGCCGCTGCAACATGCGAGCGCGCCGGTTCTGAAGAGGATGAAACGCGGCGCCGGCGGCGACGTTTTCTTGAAACTGCTCGAGCGAATCCGCCGGACCATTCCCGGCGTCGGCATCCGCACCAGCATGATCGTGGGCTTCCCCGGCGAAACAGACAGCGATTTTGAAACTTTATGCGATTTCGTCAAGGAGGCCCGGTTCGACCGCCTCGGCGTCTTCTCTTATTCCGATGAAGACACGAGCGCCAGCTTCCGTCTCGATAGCAAAGTGGACTCGCGGACCATCTACAACCGCAAGCGCCGCCTGATGGCATTGCAGCGCAAGATTTCCCAGGCCCACAACCGCGCGCTGGTGGGAAGCGAGCATACCGTGTTGGTGGAGGGTCCGTCGGCCGATTCGGAAATGGTCTGGGAGGCGCGGCTTCCCACGCAAGCTCCTGAAATCGACGGGGTGTGCTACATCTCCGATCCAGGCGCGCGCCCGCTCCACGCAGGCGAGTTCCGCCGCATGCGCATCATCAAGGCGCATGACTACGATCTGACCGGCGAGCTGACGGACGCGCCGGAACGGAAACCGGACGGCTTGGTTCACATCGTGGGAGCACAGCATGCGGTGCCCGATTTGCAGTAAAGACGTGAAGGCTGACGATCCCTTCATGCCCTTCTGTAGCGACCGCTGCCGCTGCATCGATCTCGGCAATTGGGCGTCGGAAAAGTACGTGATCTCCACGCCCGCGGAGAGCTCCCAGCCCGAGGAAGACGAAGACGAAGCGTGAAAACGCTGGCTCGTCTCATCGCCACTTGCTTCGGCTGCGGCTACGCCCCCGTGGCCCCAGGCACGGCCGGCTCTCTGGCGGCGGTCGCGATCGCCTGGCCGCTCTGGCGTTTTGCCGGTTTTGGCCCATGGCATTTCCTCGTTTTAGGAATAGCGGGCATCGCCCCAGCGGTCTGGGCCGCGAGCGTCGTGTCGCGGGAAACGGGATCGAGCGATCCCTCCATCGTCGTCGTGGACGAAGTGGTGGGGCAATGGATCGCGCTTGCCGGCGCGGCGAGTTTCAATTGGAAGAGCTGGCTGGCGGCGTTCGTGCTGTTCCGCGTGTTCGACGTCTGGAAGCCGCCGCCGGCGCGCCAGCTTGACCGCATTCCCGGCGGCGTGGGAATTGTGTTCGATGATGTAGCCTCCGGAGTGTACGCCGCGCTTGTATTGTGGGCCGCTGGATGGTTCAATCTTTATTAGGTGGCTTTTCGTAAATCATCCAGTGGTCGTCCTGAGATCGCGGTAGTGTCGCCGCAAGCGGCGATCCCAGGAGGCGAGTTTCAGATTCGCGGCAAGGGTTTGGCAGGCGCGGAGCGGCCGCTGGTCCGTTTTGGCGATTCACAGGCGTCCATCGTCATCGGCTCTGACTCTTACCTTGTTGTCCGCGTCCCGGAAGGAGCCTCCGCCGGCGAGCTATTTCTTGGCGCCAACGGCGGCCCCGCGTGGACTTGTCAGATCGGAGTTCAGGTCGCCGATGGCGTGCATCCTGTGTCGAATCCCGCGGTAGACCGCCGGGGAGCTGTCTACACGACTCTGAGCGGATCGGCGGGGCAAAAAACTCCCGTGTCCGTGTTCAAGATCGACCCGGGCGGAAATCCCAAGCCGCTGATTACGGACATGATGAACGCGACCGGACTGGCTCTGGACGCCTCGCAGACGCTGTACGTCTCCAGCCGCAACGACGGCGTGGTCTATCAGATTTCCGCGAGCGGCAGCCGCTCGCCCTATGTGGAAGGGATGGGCGTCGCCACGGGGATTGTTTTCGACCCGGAAGATAACCTTTACGTGGGCGACCGCAGTGGCACCATTTTCAAGATCAGCCGCCAGCGCCAAATCTACGTTTTTGCGACCATCGAGCCTTCTCTGGCCGCCTACCATCTGGCCTTCGGTCCGGACGGCTACTTATACGTAACCGGGCCGACCACTTCCAGCTTCGATTCCATCGCCCGAGTCTCGAAGGAAGGGCGTGTTGAGCGCTTTTATCGCGGTCTGGGGCGGCCGCAAGGTATGGCCTTCGACGCTAAAGGAAATCTATACGTCGCCGCATCGCTGGGAGGACGGCGCGGCGTCGTGCGAATCGATCCGGAAGCGAACGCGGAATTGTTCCTGTCTGGACCCTCCATCGTGGGATTGGCCTTCACTCCGTCCAAGGCGCTGATTCTGGCGACGCATAACGCGCTCTATCGCGCCGACGTCGGCATCGAGGGCCTCCGCATTCCTTAGTGGTTGTCTTGAACCAGTGTTTGTATTGAACGAAGCCGGGCGCATTCCACGAGACGCCGAAATTATCGCCGTCGGTTCGGAGCTGCTCACTTCTCAGCGCGTCGACACCAACTCGTTGTTCCTCACCGATGAGCTCAACGCGCTCGGGGTGGAAGTCCGGCGCAAGCTGGTCGTGGGGGACGATCGCACGCGGTTAAGCATCGCTGTGCGCGAAGCGCTCGCACAGACCGATATCGTCATACTGAGCGGCGGACTGGGTCCCACCGAAGACGACTTGACGCGGGACGCCGTGGCGCACGCGCTCGGCCGCGTGCTGGTCTTTCGCCAGGATCTTTGCGATGCGATCGAGGAGCGCTTCCGCCGCCGCCAGCGCAGAATGGCGGAGAATAACAAGCGCCAGGCCTATCTTGTGGACGGAGCGGAAGTCCTGGCCAACCCGAACGGCACCGCCGTCGGCCAGTGGATCGAAATGGAACAGCGCGTGGTGATGCTGTTGCCCGGTCCGCCCGGCGAGCTCAAGCCGATGTTCGCAAACGAATGCGCTCCTCGGCTGGTCCGCCTTCTGCCGCCGCAAGCCATTCGAGCCCGCCTCTATCGCGTGACGGGAATGACCGAATCCGATCTGGACCATCTGATCGCCCCGGTTTATACGAAGTTCGACAATCCGGCAACGACAATTTTGGCCTCGCCGGGCGACATTCAGGTTCACCTGCGCGTGCGGGCGGCTGCCGCCGACGAAGCCGAGCGCCTGCTCGCCGAAGCCGGCGGCCCCATCGAGCAGTTGCTGGGCGACCGCATCTTCTCCTGCAACGGCGATTCGCTGGAAGTGGTGATCGGCGCGCAGCTCCGCCAGCGCGGCGCGACCGTCGCGGTCGCTGAAAGCTGCACCGGCGGCATGGTCGCGGAGCGAATCACCGCCATTCCCGGCAGCTCCGACTATTTCCTGGGCGGATTTCTGGTGTACTCGGACGATATGAAACAGAGCCTTCTAGGCGTGGATCCCGCCTTGATCCAGCGGCACACCGCCGTCAGCGCGGAGGTCGCCCAAGCCATGGCGGAGCAAGCCCGATCGCGCACCGGCGCCACCTATGCCATCTCCACAACTGGAGAAGCAGGCCCCGAATCGAGTACAGGCGCGCCGGTCGGAACCGTGTATATCGGGATCGCCGGGCCGGACGGCCTTTCAGAGGCGCGCAAACTCAATTTGCCCGGAGACCGCGCCCGCATTCGAATGTTCGCCACGCAGGCTGCGCTGGATGCCCTTAGGCGGCGGTTGATGCGCTAGGTCTTTGCGTGCTTTGCGCCTTTGCGAGAGCATGACGAGTCGCTAGCGTGCTTGACCCGCATTCCCAATCATGTGCCGCGAGTCCTTTTCGTCTTCCTGGCAAATCGACTCCATGAGCTGAAATCCTGGCCGCCATCGGACTGTGTTGCTCGTCGTCCATGGCTTTGAATATGCGCCGGGGTCGTCGATGGTGACTTCGTACTTCAACGTCATGGAATCAGTCCGCCGATAGCGCTCGATCAAGTGCGCTCGTGGGCTTTGCGGATGCCCCGCCTGATCCAGCCACGCCTTTCCGTTGAAGCCAACCACGTCGACCACAAGCGTGTCTCCTTCGTAATGCCCCACGGCATCGCCAAGCCAGGTGGGCCTCATCTTCTTCGGGTGAATCGCTTTGCCTTCAGTTATCGGCACAATGCGCCAAAGATAGTTGTCGCCTTCGAATACAAAGACTACTTGGTCCCGCGTCTGCACCATCTGGAATGGATAGGGATCGAACATGTACCGGGGGACGCCGACGGGGAGACAGCGCGCCTCCGGATCGTCCTTCGAAAGGCTTTCCACACGCTGGTTAAAGATTTCGAGCGCGGATGGAAGAAAGGGAACATCCACGTGTTTGTCGGCGCTGTGGACGCCCTTCCACCGTTCCTCGGCGATATTGCCGGCAAAGCCGGGATACCAGGCGCCGTCGCCGCCGAAATCGGGACGGCCATCGGCTAGATGCGGCGCCGGACCCGCGGGTACGGCAGGAGCTTGTTTGCCCCGTCCGCCTTCCTGATTTGCGTAACCGCCCAAGAACGGACCCGGATCCTTGGCCAGCGCCGGTTGTTCGGTCTCTTTCGGCGCGGGCTGCTGCGCGAAGGACGGCAAACCCAAGAGCGCCACAACTGCGGCGAGCTTTTTCACAACTCTTAGAATCACAAGTTGTCGTGCGCCTCGTCAAACCGCGTGTATTGCAGAAATTCGCGCGTCGGTCTTCGTCGTGGCGCGGGCGCTCTTGCCTGCCGACTCGACACTCGTGTCGAGACCTGCGGAATCAACCGCTTATGCGTAGCGCGCAAAAAAAAACGAAGTGGCATTGGGCTTCAGCCTGCGGCGGACTTTTATTAGTCCGCCCCGTGGGTGTCCGCGAACTTCCGCAATTAAGCACTAGACGTGTTGCTCCCGAGGGAAGCTCTCGAAAGGATTCAACGATGAGAGAGACGAAAACATATCCTCTGCGGCTGCCGCGCTCGCTGAAGGAAGCGGTCGAGCGGCTCAGCCGGGAGGATGGAGCCAGCATCAATCAGTTCGTCGGGACCGCCGTAGCTGAGAAGGTTTCGGCGCTTCAAACAGCCAAATTCTTCCAGGATCGGAAGGCGCGCGCCGACTTCAAGGCATTCGACAGGATTATGCGGCGTCGCGGCGGGATACCGCCTCGGGAAGGCGATGAGATCCGGCCGAGAAACGGCGCCGCACGCTGATTTCGCGCCCTCCCGGCTTCCGACGTCCGGCTCCTTGTTCAAAATGTTCGCCGCTTCAGCCGCTCGATCGTGAATTTCGCGGTATCGGCCACGGCCATCACCGTCATCACTCCCGCTTGCACTGGATCGGTCACCACCAAGTCCGCGGCTTCGGGGACGCTGCCAGCCATATTCAGGCTTACCACCAGCAGCCCCTGCGCGCGCACCTCGCGCACGGCCCGCTCGATTTCGCCTCCCATTAACGATCCCGCCATCACCAGCGCCCGCACGCGAGGCAGGCGCGCGGCGGCGCGAACCGCGTCGGCCAGCACCGCTTCTCCCACCAGCGGGATCGTGTCCACGGAAATGTGCTCGCCGCGAATGTTATGGCGGTCCGCCTCGGTGATGGCCCCCAGCGCCACTTGACCCACCTGAGCGCCGCCGCCCATGATGATGATCCGCTTGCCGTAGATCTTCTCCATGGTGGCCACCTGCGCCACGCTTTGCACGATTGGCAAACCGCGCAGCGCATCCATCATGGCGCCCGGGTCGCCCGGAATTTCGATTTCGAAATAGGTCCTCCGCGGCTCGACGATTTCGACGCTCACGATGTCGCCCCGATGAGAGGCGATCACGCCGGAAAGTTGGTGAAGGATGCCGGGACCCGCATCCGCCGTAACCTCGACTCCAATCTTTTGAGCCATGATGTAATTGGTTCCTCGCCGCGAGGGGTCCGATGCCAGCGTTTCGACGCTCCCCGCGCTTGTGGAAAGGCGTCAATACATCGGAGCCGCGCGGGGAGCACATGAGTGTAGCACAACAACCTTTCTGGCGGCCGGAGGCTAGGCCACAGGACCCTATTGACACCGCGCCTCAGTCGAGTACAATCGAATGGTCGGTTCCAAGTTCGAAAAAACGAAAACTAAATAATATGTTTAAATCCCGCAAGAACCGCCCCGAGCCTCCCGTTCCGGAAAGGACCTATTCATCGAGCGAAGTAGCGCAAGTGGCCAATGTCAGCCTGCGGCAGTTGCAGTGGTGGGATGAGCGAAAAGTAGTCTCTCCACGTCATGAAGGGCACCGCCGCGTGTATGGCCCCGGCGAAGTGATCGAGATCACCGTGATTGCGGAATTGCGCCGCAAGGGTTTCTCGCTGCAGAAAATCCGCCGCGTACTGCGCTTCTTGCAAAAGGAAATGGGCCGCCGCCTTGGGGAGTTGCTTGACGCATCCTCCGATCTCCACCTGGTGACGGACGGCAAATCGATTTTTCTTGAGGACCAGTACTCGCGGATTATCGATTTACTCAAGAATGCCCGCCAGCCGATGTTCCTGGTTTGCGTGAGCGACCAGGCGCGCCGCATCAACGACGCCGACCGCAAGCCCGTGCGCATGGAGCCTGGAATGGCGCACCCAGCCGTGCGCCGCGCGCGTGTTGGCTGATGGCGAACCGCTTCCAGCTACCTTTGGCTGGACGTGGCGCACGCACTCTTGCGTGCCGCGTCGAGATTTTTCTCGACGCCTCGTGATCCGCTCCTCAGCGTCGGTACACGTCCTTAGCCCTTTTTCAGTCCGGGCAACCCACCCAGCGAAGGGGCGAGGCGAACCGCCCGCAGAATGGACTCCGCCACGGCCTCCGCGGCGGCGACTCCCAGCGCGTCGACGGGCGCGCTCATTCGCCCCAAGCTCAGCGCCACGGTGACGTCGCCGTCGGACATTGTGTTCACGGGGCGGATCGTTCGCGCGACCCCCTGGGAGCCGAACTCCGCCAGCTTGCCGGCCTGCACCTTGGTCAGTTGCGCATTGGTCGCCACAACCACGAGCGTGGTATTGGTCCGCGACAACGCCGACGCGGTTCCCGCCTTCATGACGCGGACGCTGTCAGCGAATTCCATCGAATCCGGCGCCGTGCGCGCGCCCGCGACAATCTTGCCGGTTGCCGGATCGCATACGTCGCCCACCGCGTTTACTGCCGCGAGCGCTGAAACCAGCACGCCCTTGTAGCGGCCGCCCAATTCGACGGTCCAAGAGCCTATGCCGGACTTCATGGCTTGCCGCATGCCCAAAAGCTTGCCCACCGTGGCGCCGGTTCCGGCTCCGACGGCTCCTTCGGCGACCGCTTTATCCGTGGCCGCTGCCGCCGCCGCCTCCCCCATCTCCCGAGTCGGCCGCGAGCTTGCTTTCCCGATGCCAAGGTCGTAAAGGATCGCGGCGGGAACCAGGGGAACCTTGGCCGCTCCGGTCTCGAATCCCACGCCACGATGCTCCAAATAGCGCCGCACGCCGCTGGCCGCCTCCAGTCCGAACGCGCTTCCGCCCGCGAATACCACAGCGTGAATCCGCTCGGTGAGGTGATGCGGATGCAGAAGGTCCCACTCCTCCGTCCCCGTTGCCGCTCCGCGTATGTCCCCGCCCGCCGCTGCGCCGCCTTCGCACATAACGGCTGTGCAGCCGGTCAGTCCGTCGTAATCGGATGCATGGCCCACCAGGATTCCCGGAATATCCGTGAGACCCTTCATAAACGTCCATCATGGTAGCACCGCGGCTCTGGAAACGGAGCGCCCGGCCATGGCGCATCACTTCGCTCGCCGTGGGCGTTGCGCTTGCATGGCAAGCGCTAGTCGTCACGGTTATTTTCACGGGCGTTGGAGCGCTCTTTTCTTCACCGGCGACCGCTTTTCCCGATCGCCGCCCGTTTGCGCGGAGTCGACCTATCCCCTACCGCGTAGCGCCGGGTTCGACGGTCAGTTCTATCACGCTATCGCACACGATCCTTTGGATCTGCGAGGAACCGACCGCTATATCGATGCGCCCCATATCCGATATTTGCGGATTCTGCTTCCGGCCTTAAGCTACGCCCTCGGCGGTGGCGGGCCATTTTGGGTCGACCGCGCTTACCGAGCCCTGGAATTGGCCTCCCTGTCCTTGGGCGTTCTTTGTGTGGGCGCGTGCTGCCTGGATTGCTTATGTGCTTCTGTTTATGCCGCAACCGCGGGTGGACTAGAGCGCGCATCTCGCGCGGCCGGTTCTCTCCGTCCTTCGCGCGCCCTGGAATTCGCAGCCCTATCCATCTAGCGCCGCCATTACCGGGAATTCGAGCCCCGCCGAGCAGGACTTAGAGTGACAACCATACTTCACGACTGTCCGCGACAATGCCGGACGACCAAAAGACTTGACATTGGATTAGCCTCGTTGTATTTTACCAGTAGGTTAAATATATGCCGGCCGACCGCCTGAGCGTAACTTTCGCGTCCCTCGCAGATCCCACTCGGCGCGCTATCCTCGCAAGGCTGGCATTAGGCGAATCGTCCGTCACAGAGCTGGCCGAACCATTTAAGATGAGCCTTCCCGCCGTCTCCAAACACCTGAAGGTTTTGGAGCGAGCGGGGCTGATCGTGCGCAGCCGTGAAGCTCAGTGGAGGCCCTGCCAGCTCGAAGCCCGCCCGCTCAAAGACGTTGCCGATTGGGTGGAACACTACCGGCGGTTCTGGCAAGAAAGCTTTGATCGCCTGGACGAATATCTGCACAAATCGAAAGAGAAGGAGAAAAAGAATGTCGGCAAGCAACGCAGGAAGTAATGGAGGATCGAGGCCGGTCAGGTATGAACCGGTCATCGGCGGCATGGCGCGTGTGCGCCCAACGAATGTGGCTAATCATCACCGTGAGGGAGGGAGACCATGATCGGAGCTCCGTTCGCCACGAGAGGTGATTTGGTTCTGACGCGCACCTTCGATGCACCGCGGAAACTTGTCTTCAAGGCGTGGACCGATCCAAAACATTTGGCCCTATGGTGGGGTCCGCGCGGATTCACGACTGAGATCCGCGAAATGGATGTGAAGCCTGGTGGCGCTTGGCGTTACATCATGCGCGGCCCGGATGGGCACGAATATCCGTTCGATGGTGTGTACGTTGAAGTCGTCGAGCCAGAGCGGCTGGTTTTTGATGGCTCGATCCATGCATCGCCGGAGCAGCGAGTGTGGACCGAAGTAACGTTCGCCGACCGCGAAGGAAAAACAGAGATCACCGTTCGCCAGTCGTATTCGTTCGAGTCTGATGCGACGCGAGGCGCGTCCGTTGGCTGGAACCAGCAGCTCGACCGCCTGGGAGAATTCTTAGCAAAGCCTTGATATTTGAACAAAACTGAGGGAGCATCTATGAATATCGTTCGGTCCAACGATGGCACGTCGATCGCGTTCAGTCGGTCCGGCAAAGGGCCCGCTCTGGTGTTGGTTGATGGAGCGCTCTGTCACCGAAAGTTCGGCCCCATGGCCGGAATCGCTAAGCTCCTGGAGCCGCATTTCACGGTGTTTGCCTTCGACCGCCGCGGGCGAGGTGAGAGCACAGATACCAGGCCCTATTCGGTTGAGCGTGAGGTCGAAGATATCGCGGCGCTCATCGAGGAGGCCGGCGAGGGGGCTTATCTGTTCGGGACGTCCTCCGGTGCTGCTCTCGCTCTTGAGGCAGCAGCTCGTCTGAAAGGTGTGAAGAAAGTGGCGCTGTACGAGGCTCCCTTCTTTTTTGATGACGCTCACCCGCCGCGTCCCGACGACTATCTCGCAAAAATTACGGCTCTGATCGCAGCGGATCGCCGGGCGGATGCGCTGAAGCTATTCATGAAGACCGTAGGCACGCCAGCGATCTTTATCAACATGATGCGCTTTACGCCCGCATGGGGAAAGTTGAAACGGGTAGCGCACACGCTTCCTTATGATTTGACGATTGTGTCGGACACCGAGGCAGGCAAGCCGCTGTCGGTCGAGCGCTGGGCCTCGGTAACGATGCCAGTGCTCACGGCGGTCGGCGGAAAGAGCCCCGCGTGGTGGCAAAAAGCGATGAAAGAACTTGCAGATGTCCTTCCGAACGCCCAACATGTGACGCTGCCGGGCCAGACGCATATGGTTAAGGCTTCAGTGCTAAGCCCGGTTCTTACGGAGTTCTTTGCGAACTCGACGGCCGTCGGCGCCAACGGGGTCGCATACCACGCGAGCTGACAGCGACACGAGGAGAATGCGCATGCAATCTACCAGTGAATCGGCTTCTGCTTCCAAAGGTGCTCTTTGGGCTGGTCGTGTCGTGAGTGCTCTTGTTGTGGCGTTCATGATCTTCGACGGTGTTACGAAGGTGGTGAAGGCGCAGCAAGTGGTCGAGGCTACGGTTCGAATCGGCTTCCCCGAGAGTACCGTCTTCGGGATCGGAGCCGTCTTACTGGTCTGCACTGCGCTTCATGTGATTCCGAAGACCTCGGTGCTCGGCGCCATCCTGCTAACCGGCTACCTTGGTGGCGCCACCGCGGCCAATGTGCGTGCAGGCAGCGCGGTATTTAATACGATCTTCCCGATCATCTTTAGTGTTCTCGTTTGGGTCGGACTATTCTTGCGTGAGGGCCGCTTGCGAGCGCTTATCCCCTTCCGCACCCTGAACGCCGGCGGGCTCGCTCGCCGATTTGCCCCTTTGCGCGCGTACCATGCTGTTCATTTCCCAGACCAGCCTTGCATCCCGCGCGGCCGGTTCTTTCCGTTTTCACGGCCGCCTGGCATTTACAGCGATACCCATTCGGCGCTGGGACTTCACTGCTCTTGCATGCGCTCGATATCGTCGCCCTTCTCGGGCTTTTCCTCAGCTTTGGGTTGAGCCTGCCGCGCAGCGGCCGGAAAACCAACTCGCTCGCGGGGGCGGGCTTTGCGGGCCATGATGCTGCCCCGTGCGCTCGTGATTAACGCCAGCATGACATTGCGATCCATCCTCCACTTCTTCTTAGCGGGTGAGGACGCCCCCCGAGGCACGGCCAGAAATCTGTGTCCATCTGTGTGCATCCGTGTTCCCTGTATTCTTTCCCCGGGTTTCATTCTGTTGTGGGGGCGAAAGCGCCCTAGCGAATTCCTTGAATTGGGTCCCTTTTTATCCCGCCGATTCAACTGCTTCCCGCTTAAACTCCTGCAATCCACCGCCATGCTCCGTTATTCTCGCGCCGTGAGACCCAGCGAGCACTATTCGCTTCGGCAGAGCGCGCACATCACGAAAATTGGCTTTGCCACTGAACGTTTATTGAAAACAAAAACAGAATTGGCGTCGCTCGTTCAAAAAAAATTGCTCACGCGTCCCGCGCGCCGGGTCGTTTCCCTCATGACCTTGGGCGCGGCGCCCGCGCATGTTAGCATCGGGTAGAGCGCACCGGGTGCCCGGACTCCCCGAGCTGTGCAAGGAATTTCGCGTCCGTGGCCTCGGTACGCGAACGTTGCGGTAAAGCTTTGGGGGATTTCGTGCTCGATTTCCTAAAATCGCCGGTAGAGACGTTCCAGGATTTTCTTGTTCTGAGCGTCCGCGCCGTCCGCAATATTTTCCGCAGTCCCCACTACGTCGACGACATCTTCCAACAAATGGACGTCATCGGCGTGGGATCGCTACCGATTGTGATGTTGATCGGCTTGTTCAGCGGCGTGGTGATGACCATGCAAATGGCCCGGGCGTTGCAGCAATATGGAGCGCAGGGCCAGGTGGGCCAAATCGTTTCCATTGCCCTGGTGCGCGAGCTCGGTCCTGTCCTCACCGCCGTATTGGTCGCAGGCCGCAACGCCAGCGGCATCGCCAGTGAGCTCGGATCCATGAAAGTCACGGAGCAGATCGACGCCATGCGAGCGCTGGGAACAGACCCCATTCAAAAGTTGGTCACGCCCCGCCTCATAGCCACAGCTTTCGTGCTCCCGCTGCTCACCATCATCGCCGACTTCATTGGACTCATCGGGGGTGCCGTGATCGCCTACACGCTGCTCAACATCAGTCTCTCGCAATACTTCACTTCGGCATGGATGACGCTCCAATATAACGATCTGGTGCAGGGCCTGCTCAAGCCCTTCGTCTTCGCCATCGTGATCGCGCTGGTGGGCTGCTTTTACGGCATGCGCACCACGGGCGGAACGCAGGGCGTAGGCCGCGCCACCACCAAGGCCGTCGTGGTCTCCTCGGTTTGGATTTTCTTCCTTACTTCGATGATCACGCGCTTTTTCCTTTATTACGCGTGATGCCGCCTGAACCGGAGTCGCCGCGCCGCGAAGTCGTTCGTTTCGAGGAGGTCAGCTTGCATTTCGGCGGAACGCCCGCGCTAGACCGCGTCAGTTTCGAATTGAGGGCAGGCGAAACCAGAATCGTCTTCGGCGCCGCCGGCAGCGGAAAGACCACATTGCTGAAAACCGCCCTTGGTTTAATCAAGCCGGACTCCGGCCGCATCTTTCTCTTCGGCGCCGAAATCACGGACATGTCCGAGCAAGAGCTGTTCGACCTTCGCGCCCGCGCCGGCATACTGTTCCAGGAAGGAGCCCTGTTCGATTCCCTCACGATCGAGGAGAACGTCGCCTATCCGTTGCTGAATCAGCCCGCGCTTCGGGAGGCAGCTCATCCCAACGGCGCCGGCCGGCTGGCCCCTGCGCAAACAGTAAACGAGCGCGTACGCGAGACGTTGCATTTCGTCGAGCTGGATCAGACTCTCGAGAAACTCCCTAGCGAGCTTTCCGGCGGCATGCGCCGCCGAGTCGGCATCGCCCGCGCTCTGGTCACCGAGCCCGCCCTTCTTCTCTACGATTCGCCCACCGCCGGACTCGATCCCATCACCGCCAACACCATCATCTCCTTGATTCTCAAAGAGCGGGAACTGCGCAACACGGCAACAATTTTGGTGACTCACCGGTACCTCGACGGGCATCTTATCGCTAACTTTCGCTACAATCCGAGCAGTGGCGCTTTGGAGCGAACGTCGCGCACCGCGGAGGCCGCCAGCGTGACCACCAAATTCTTCGTGATGAAGGAAGGCCAGCTCGCCTTTCAGGGATCTGAGGCCGAGCTTCAGGCCGCCTCCGACCCGTATGTCCGCAAATTCCTGAGGCACGGAAGCTCCTGACCCATCATGCCTGTATCCAGTAAAACGAAATGGTCGCAGCTCAAGGTCGGTTTGATGGCCATCGCAGCCTTGGGCATTTTGTCGTTCCTGGTCTTTCTGATGGTGGGAAATCTGGGCGTTTTTCGATCGACCGCCGAGATTTTCACTTACATGGACGATTCGCAGTCGCTGGCGCAAGGCGCCGATGTCCGCTTGAACGGCATTCTGATCGGCAAAGTTTCCAGAGCCGAGCTCTCCGGGTCGCCCGATCCCAACCGCACGGTCCGGGTTGTGATGGAGATCGACAACCGCTATCTGTCCTCCATTCCAGTCGACTCCCAGGCAGGCCTGGGCAACGCCACCTTGCTTGGAGCCAAGCTCATCAATATCAAACGCGGCATGGCGTCTCAGACCATTCAGTCCGGCGCGGAGCTTCCAAGCTCTGAGACCCCGGAACTCGAAGATATCTTCCGGCAGAGCTCTTCCACGCTCGCGGCCTTGCAATTGACCGTAAAGAAGGTCAACGACATCGTTGACATGGTCCAGAGCGGCAAGGGGACGATCGGCCAGCTTCTTGTCGATGACACCATGGCCAAGAAGATGCTGGCGATTCTCGATAGCGCGCAATCCGTTACGAATGAGGCCCAAAAAGTCGTCGCCAACCTCAACTCCGACAAGAATAGCGTGGGGAAATTGCTCCACGACAACAACGAGCTCTACGGGCAGCTCCACAACAGCCTGACTACGATGAACGAAGTGATCGACAAGGTCAACAACGGCCCGGGCTCGCTGAGCAAGTTCATAAACGACGCTACGCTATACGAACAGGCTCGCGACTCGGTGACGAAAATGCGCGACTTGCTGGCTGGAATCGAAGCGGGTGAGGGAACCGCCGGCAAACTCCTCAAGAGCGACGAGCTTCATAAGCAATTGACAACCACTTTGGCCAGCATGAATACGCTGCTGGACAAAATCAATAATGGACAGGGGACGATCAGTAGGCTCCTCAACGATCCCACGATCGCTCAGGATTTCGATAACGTCATGCGCGAAACGCAAGGCTTACTCAAGGATTTTCGCTCCAATCCCAAGAAATTCCTCCGCATCAAAATGGCGCTGTTTTGACCAGGCTATTGGTGGTGAATGCCGACGATTTCGGCTTCACTCGCGATGTGAATCAAGGCATCGTCGAAGCCCACCGCCATGGAATTCTGACCTCAACAACGCTGATGGCCACCGGAGTCGCCTTCGACGACGCCGTAAGGCTGGCGAAAGAGAACCCGAGCTTGGACATTGGCTGCCATCTGGTCTTGGTGGGATCGCCGCCGTTTCCTCAAACCGTGACGCAATTAGTGCAGGCCCTGGCGTTGAAGCGCATCCGCGTCCGCGAAGAACTGGCGGGGCAGGCGCGCAAGATTCTGGATGCCGGTCTGCGGCCCACGCACCTCGATACTCACAAGCACACGCACCTTCTGCCTCCTGTCCTCGACGCCGTGGCGGAGATTTCCGAGGAGTTCCAGATTCCCTGGGTCCGGCGTCCATTCGATTTTCCCTTTCAAGCTGGAGGCGCCCACTGGAAAACGAGGGCTGCGAACCGTGTGATGGCGACCGCCCGAGGCCGCTTCGAGCGCTTGCTGCACCGCCGCGGCTGCCGCTTCACCGATCACTTCGCGGGCTTCCGCCTCACCGGGAAATTCGACGCAGCCTCGCTCGCCGCGCTGATTCGCGCTCTTCCCGAAGGCTCTACCGAGTTCATGTGCCATCCCGGACGCTGTGGCGATGAGTTGCGCGCGGCGCGCACCCGGCTGAAAGCTAGCCGCGAAGTCGAGCTGCGCGCGCTGACCGCGCCCGAAGTGCGGGCGGCGATGAAAGAGGCAGCAGTGAAGCTCGTGAGCTTCGCTCAATTAGAATGACCTACATCCCCACGTACCGCGCATACACGCTGCGCGCGACGCCCACGTCAGTGGTGCCGCGAATGATGGCCCGGCCGTCGGGAAAGACGGTGAGCTCATAGGTATCGACCGCGGCGCGCAGAGCGAATTCGTTCACGCGCACCGCGGCCACCGGACTTAAACGTCCCGCCAACGCTGCCAGGTCGATGGGGCGTGCGCGCTCGTGGATCTGCACCGCGTTGCGGCCGCAGAGGCTGATGGGCGCGCGGAGCTTGCCCTCGAGATGGGGAAATTTGCGCCGCGCGCAACAAGGGCAATCATGATCGCGCGCCGGGGAAGCAGTTTGACGGATCTCGCCGTTCCAAACGTCGACTGTGGTCAGCCGCGCCGCTACCGATTCCCGCCCGCGGGCCAGAATCTTCAGCGCATCGCCGGCTTGGAGAGATGCGATCGCCGCGGTCACAGGCCCCAACACACCTTCGGTCTCGCACGTGGGCTGCGAGCCGGAGGGAGGCTCGGGATAAATGCATCGCAAGCAAGCCGTGCGGCCGGGAACGATCGCTAGCTTCAAACCATAGCTTGCAACCGCCGCGCCGTAAATCCAGGGCGTGCTCTCGCGCACGGCGAAATCGTTGATCAAATACCGCGTCTCGAAGTTGTCCGTGCCGTCGAGAATCAGATCCACGCCCTCCATCAACTCATCCGCATTGCGCGGAGCCAAGTCCGCCACAATCGGCTTAATTTGGATCGTGGAGTTGATGCGCGCCAGCCTTCGCGCCGCCGCGACGGCCTTCGGAAGCGCTTCTTGGGCATCGGTTTCCTCGTAGAGGAACTGGCGCTGCAGATTACTCAGCTCGACGAAGTCGCGGTCGATGAGCCGCAGTGCGCCAACGCCCGCACGCGCCAGCAGCTCAGCCTGTAGCGACCCGAGGGCGCCCATGCCCACAATGGCCACGTGCGCGCCGCCGATGCGCCGCTGTCCCTCTTTTCCCAATGGAGCGAAGCGGCTCTGGCGAAGATAGCGGTGTTCGGCAGCAAGAGCCACGGCGAGATCACGCGCCCTGGCCGAGCGCGCCCAGCATCGCACGCTGACGCGATAGCCGCTGATCGCGGTCTCGGGCGAAGCGCCGGACCCCGGCGAAAATCGATTCCGAGTCCAAGTGCGCCTCCGCGATCACGTCCGCTTCCAGCCCTCCGGTGAGCCATTGATTGTCCCAATCGGAGGTGAGCGAATAGGCGTCCGTCAGCGGCCCCAGGTTGCGGATCGGCCACATCCGCCGCGTGCCGGTGCTCACAACCATCAGATCGTAATAAGCCTCGGGTGGGAGAACCGAGTTGCGGTATTCCTCGGGCTGGCGGTCGAAAAGCTCTTCGCTCACAGCGGCCACTACCTTTATGTTGATTCCCGCTTGCTCCAGCCGCGGCAAAACGGTCACCAGGTTTGAAGTGGAGCTTGCGCCTTGGACGAGAATGTAGCCGTGCCTCGGCTCGCCCGGCGCAAAGTCGCGAACCACGTAGAGGCCCTTCGCCGCAGCTTTGAGATCGCTGTCCGCGAATTTGGATCGATCGGCCACCTTGAAATCCGGCCGCGCAACCTCGATCGTAATGATGCCGACTTTGGGATCGCGCGCGGCAATCTCCGCAGCGGCGAAATAGCCCGGCGCGACATCGTTATAGTCCCAGAAGTTCAGCGCGATGGCCTGCCCGCGCGGAAACAGCTTCCAGACCTGCGGCGAAAAGATTCCGAAGTGCGTGCGCGCGTCGGCGGCCGTTTCCGGACCCGAGTGCGCCGAAAGAATATGTAGCACGCCTACGCGAAACCGGCTGTCCTGATTCTGCTGGCTCCAGACGCGGGCCGGAAGATACATCAATGGAGTAAACGCGCCGTAAGTGCCGCTGATCGCCCAGACCCCCGCGAATTTCGTCGGATCCACGGAAGCGTTCTGGCCCACGAAGCCGATAGCGGTGGAAACGTTTCCGGCTTCCTGAATTGCCGCCTTGAGTCGCGTACCGAGCGGATTCGTTTCCGGATCGTAGTGGCCCCACAAGCTGCCGTGTTCGAGATTGACCGATTCGGAAAGGTCGGCCGCAGCAGTAAGGAAGCGGTTGCCGGTGACGTGGTTCACCCATTTGACGATCTCAGAAATCGCGCGCCTGGCGCCCGCGGCTTCGCCGGTCTTGCGGAACAGGGTAATATTGACCTGCTTCTCTTCGCCCGAATCGGGATTCTTCACCGTCACCTTCTGTGGCTCCACGGGCAGGTTTGCGACGCGCAGGCGATCATCCTGAAAAGGATCGTGCTTTACGTCGATGCGCAGCGGAAAGTCGTCCCGCACCGACTCGCCAATTTCCACTAACCGCTCGGCGAGCCAATCTCCCAATCCGTTGCGGTTGAGCACCGACATGACCGCGTCGATATTGGTCTTGAATTGAATCAACCGCTCGCGAACGTCGGTTACCGGGCCCTGATGGATGCCGGAGAATTCGACGCCGTAGCGGCGCTCGAAGGTGCGCGCGAGGGCGACGAAGTATTCCGAGTTCATCTTCATCCCGTAGGGATGGCTGGGATAACCAACCACCTGCTCGCCAAATTCGGGAATCTTGCCGTTTACCGCGCCGGGCCAATAGCCCTTGGTGGTGTTTCCAATCACGATCATCGGACGGCGGTCGGAGGGATCCCAATCCTCCATCGCTTTTAGCGCCGCTACAACTTGCCCGTAGTCGTTTCCATCTTCCAGCGCGAACACGTTCCAGCCATACGACGTCCACTGATCGGCTAGGCGATAGCCGTCGAACTTGGCGGGAACCACGCCGCCGATCAGCGCATCGTCGATGCCGGCGTTGTTGTTTGAAAAGAGGATGCGCAATCGATTTCCGCACTGAAGGGCCAGGGCTTGGGTCTTCAGCTCCTGAGCGTGGCCCTCGGTGAAGGCGAACTCGCCTTCAAAAGCGATCACCTTCGGCCGTCCCGGCGGCGCGCCCACGAAATCCCAAAAGGCGGCCTTGCCCGCCGCGGTGGCGACGCCGACGCCGGAGGGTCCGCCGTTGACGTCGTTAGTTACGTCGGTGCTTTCGGCGTGGCCGGCCAAAGCGCGGATGCCCCGAATCTTTGCCTCTGCGAAGAGGGGATGGTCCCCCAAGCCGTGTTGCTGAAGCAGAGTCGCCAGAGCGCCCGCTCCACGCCGGAACCCCAACGCATCGATCCCTAGCATCGCAACTTTCGGGTCGGCGTAATAGCGCTGGTCTCCCGTGGCTTCGTATTTGCGCGCCAAAGCCTCGCCCATAAGGATCCACAACGCGTAACACGTCGGGATGCAATGCCCTCCGGCCAGCATGAACTTGTCCGCAAAGGGATGCTTCGGACGGCGGTAGTCGAACCGCAGCCCGCCCAGATCCGGCCCGGCGAGATGCGTGGCGACGTTATAGGGCGTGTAGGCAAGAGGCCCGCCGAAGTGCCCCGTCTGGGAGTAATTTCCCAGCAGGACCAGCGTCATGCAGGTCAGGTATCCGATGTCTTCCAAGCGTTCGTAATCAAGGGCCGGCGGTGCGGCCGGAACACGTATAGCAGGCGCCGTCATAGATGCACCACCAATAGTAACCTAGCGCCGGATCAATGCGCCCCGTTAGAGTAGAATAGTTCGTTCAGTACACTCGCTCTCGCCGTGGAGGAAAAAGATGAAGAATTTCCGCTGGATCGCCGCCGCCGGATCGGTGTTGCTGCCATTTGGAGCGATGCTCGTCGCCGATAACGCAAAGGTCACCGGACTCGTCACTGGATCGAGCGCCTTCGTAAGCTCGAAGGACCAAAAGCCGGGAACTTTCCGGAAGATCACAGCGACCGATCTGCCCGAGCCGACCAAGGGCACTCCTAACTTTGGAAAGCTCGCGCCGCGTGGGGACCTGATGCCGCAAGCGCCTCCCGGATTCAAGGTTGAGCAATACGCTCACGACAACCTGAAGGCCCCTCGCCAGATCCGGATGGCTCCGAACGGCGACTTCTTCGTGGCCGAAGAGGCCGCGGGGCAGGTGTTGGTGGTTCACGATAACGCCGGAAAACCTGAGATTTCCGTGTACGCCACGGGACTGCAGGTGCCCTTTGGCATCAATTTCTATCCGCCGGGTCCGAACCCGCAATGGGTTTACGTCGGAAATACCGGCTCCGTAGTGCGGCTCGCTTATAAGAACGGTGATAAGAAGGCCACTGGCGCGCCCGAGACTTTGATCTCCGACCTGCCGCCCATGGGCAACCACCGGACACGCGATGTGGTTTTCTCAAAGGACGGAAAGCAGATGTTCGTAGCCGTGGGGTCGGCGGATAATGTCAGCGACAATCAAGCCGTCCAAGACCATCGCGCCAATATTCTGGAATACACGCCCGAAGGGAAGTTCGTGAAGGTCTATGCTTCTGGAATCCGCAATCCCGTGGGCCTAGGCGTCAATCCCACAACCGGCGAAGTATGGTGCTCCGTAAATGAGCGCGACAATTTGGGAGACAATCTGGTCCCCGATTACATTACATCCGTCAAAGACGGCGGTTTTTATGGCTGGCCATGGTTCTATATTGGCCAACATGAGGATCCGCGCGCAAAAATGGCGCGGCCGGCGGACAAGACGATCGACAAAGTCACCGTGCCGGATGTGATGGTTACAGCTCATAGCGCTTCCCTTGGCTTGACGTTTTACGATGGGACGCAATTCCCGCAGGAATATCGCGGCGACCTGTTCGCGGCCGAGCACGGTTCCTGGAACCGCTCCATCCGGTCGGGACATGAAGTCGTGAGGGTGCCATTGACCAAGGGGAAATCGAGTGGAGTTTTTGAAGATTTCCTCACAGGCTTTGTCACGTCGGATGGCGCCCCTTGGGGCCGGCCGGTCGGTGTGGCGGTAGGCAAGGACGGCGCACTTTATGTGACGGACGAAGGATCGGCGTCGATTTGGAAGGTCAGCTACACAGGAAAGTAAACTTCCAGGAGGAGATTGAACAATGCGAATGGTAAAAGCATTCACTGTGGTTGTGTTCGCCCTGGCGGCCGGTAGCGCGATCACCACCGCTCAGGAAAAGAGCGGCGGAGGCAAAGGCAAAGGGAAAGGCGGCGGAATTCCCGCTCCGCTGATGCTGACCGTGATGGGCTATTCCGATGGCGGCGCGATTCCCTCCAAATTCGGCTGCATGGGAGGACAGAACGCCGGCGTTTCTCCCGCGATCTCTTGGACCGGCGCGCCCGCCGGAACAATGAGCTTCGCGGTGATCTTCCACGATACTGACGTTGCCTTGCCCAACGGCGACGACGTACTGCATTGGGCCATTTTCGATATCCCCGGTTCTTCCACCGGGCTTCCTGAAAGCGTTGCGAAAACCGCGACGCTGCCCGACGGCTCGGTGCAGATGAACAACATCGCGGGAATGCCGGGATACTTCAATCCTTGCCCGCCTCCGCCCACGGTGCATCATTACATCTATGATGTCTATGCGCTCGACAACAAGCTCGGGCTGCCCGCGACCACGACTCGAGCTGACCTGCTGAAGGCGATGCAAGGACACGTGCGCGCCAAGGGCACCTACGTCGGCACGTATCATCAGTGAGAGTGGGAGACAGCTCTAAGGCCGGTACGCCGCGCTTTGGATATCCGTCTCCCAGATCCTTACTTCGCGAAGCTGCACGGGAACGGGATTGGCGGCGAGCCGCCGGCTGAGCTCTTCGTGAAAATACTCGGCGATGTTTTCGGCGGAAGGATTCTTCACGTCGAACGGCGGGATATCGTTGAGGAAGACGTGGTCCAGCCGGGCAATGATCTCGCCCATGGATTTCTTGACGTCCATGAAATCCACTAACAGGCCGGTATCGTCCAGCCTTTCACCTTCGATGGTCACCCGTACGCGGAAGTTATGGCCGTGCACGTTTTCGCAAGAGCCTTTATAATTCCGCAAGGCGTGGCCCGCGGCGAATGTCTGCTCCACGGAAACTTCAAACATGGGCGAAAAAACTCTCCACTTCCTGCCGCCGCGTGGTAAACCGATACGACGGAAGGCTATCGAAAAAAATCTGGCCGTAGCGCGTTCGCGTGATGCGGTGGTCGAGCAAAGCCAGCACGCCGCGGTCGGAGCGGCTGCGAATCAACCGCCCGAAACCCTGTTTTAGCGCAATCGCAGCCTGCGGAACCTGGTATTGATAAAAGGGCTCGCCGCCTTCCTCGCGAATGGCCGCGATGCGCGCCTCCACCACGGGATCGCTGGGCACGGCAAACGGCAACTTATCGATGATAACGCAGCTCAATTGATCGCCGGGCACGTCGACGCCTTGCCAAAATGACGAAGTTGCGAACAAGACAGCGTTGGGAGTGGACCGGAACTCTTCCAGCAGCGCGTTCCTTGGACCGGTGCCTTGCAAAAGCGTCTGAAAGGGAACCTCCAGCGAAACCCGGTCGTAGATCGAGCGCATCTGCTGATAGCTGGTGAACAGCACAAACGCTCGGCCCCGGCTCAACATCAAAACCTCAATGATTTCCAATGCCGCTGCGGCCGTAAACCCCGGACTGCGTGGATCGGGAAGCGACTGCGGGACGTACAGGAGGGCCTGCCGGCCGTAATCGAAATGACTCGGCACCACCAGCGTGCGAGCATGGCGCAGCCCCAGGCGCTGCTTCGCATATTCGAACTCGCCGGAAACCGCGAGGGTCGCTGAAGTCAGCACAATGGAATCAGTTCGTTCGAACAGTTTCTCACTCAGAAGCGGCGCCACATCGATGGGTGTGGCTTGCAAGAAGAAGCCCCGGCCGCGCCGCTCGATCCAATAGACATATCCGCGGTCGCCCGATTCCATCCAGAAATGCAGCCGCTGAGCCAGATCGCGAGCTCTCGAGACCAAGGGAGCGGCTTCTTCCGGCGGCGCTTTCAGCACCTCCAACTCCAACGCGGTCAACTCCAGCGCGTACAAAACATCGCGGTATGCTTGATCGTTCTTTTCCAGAAACGCCTCTTGCCCACGAAAGCCAGTCCGGCCCTCACCGATTGGAAATAACGATAGGAATTCCGAAGCTTTTTCGGCCAAGGTCATCAGCGTTCGGTCCAGCTCTTGCGATCCGAACTCCTTGCGGCGCGCCACGGCCGCGATGTCGCGGACCAACTCGTCAAACTGATGACTGGAAATGCCGACTCCGAAATACTGCCCGGCGACGTCCTCCAATTCGTGCGCCTCGTCGAACACCACGGCGTCATATTCGGGGATAATTCCTCCGCGCTCGCCTTCTTTTACGGCAAGGTCGGCGAAAAAGAGATGATGATTGACGACGATCATATCGCTCTCCGCCGCTCGCCGATGCATGAGAGTGATAAAGCAGCGGTCGAACTGCTGGCATTTCTGGCCTGTGCACATATCGGAGCGCGCATCGAGTTTTGCCCAGGCCGCGCTGTTTTCCGGGAGCGTTTTGATTTCGGCGCGGTCGCCGGTCTCCGTGGCCTTCTCCCATTCGCGGATGATCTCGAAATCTGCGACCTCCTCCAGACCGTTCAGCATCGGCTCTTTTTCGGCGTCGTAAATCTTTTGACGGCAGGCGTAGTTTGAGCGACCCTTCATATAGGTCGCGCGCACCGGGCCGAGATGTTTCTGCAAGAACGGAATGTCTTTGAAGAAGAGCTGTTCCTGAAGATTCTTGGTTCCGGTAGATACGATTACTCGCCGGCCGGAAAGAATCGCGGGGACCAGGTAAGCGAGCGTTTTTCCCGTTCCGGTGCCCGCTTCGACGATCAAGTGCTTATTCTCGGCGAGTGCGCCTTCCACGGCTTCTGCCATGGCAAGCTGGCCTTCACGGTATTCGTAGTTCTGATGCCAGCCCGAAAGTAGGCCTTTTTTGCCGAAGAACTTGCGGATGGAGACAGAACTCGCCTGGCGTTGGGGCTGCGTCACTTACCCGGATTTTAGCAGCCTGTGGACCAATCTAATGCGATGCCGGGAGGAACTCGAGGGACCTAATGTCCGCCAAGTCGACCTTTTCGGAGCCGACCCAGCCATTCGTGACGTATAGCACCCGAAAATCGGTCACAAGAGAAATCATCCGTTGTGAGCCGTCCTTCATTGCGAGGATGGCCCTGTTTGGGGTCGTGACCTTGATGCTGGAAATTGCGTCGAGCCACGTGCTCAGGAGCGAGTGAGCTTCGGTCTTGCCCTTGATCTCGGTCCGGGAACAGATGCTCACGGAACACCCGATACCCTCGAGGCGAACCATGCGCAGCGTCCCGTCGGGCATTGTGATTCTTGCTGCCAATCCCGACTGATGACCATCATTCGAGCTTGGCTCGGCCGGTTTCAGTTTGGAAGCCGCGGACCCGAACAGGATGACGGCTAAACTCATTCGAAGCGCTGTGTGTGTCATGCTATGTTCCTCTATCGCTCTGTGAGCGCTTTTCTAATCTCCGATTCGTATTCGCTCTTCCCACAGATGCCCACGTGCCGCGCCGCAACGCGGCCGGACCGATCGATTATGAGCGTGGTTGGAAGCGAGTCGGCTCCGTACAGCCGGGCGACTTCATCATTGCCGGTAACGACCGTATAGTTGACATTTCTCGTGTGGATGTATGGGCTCACGGCGTTCCAGCCGGCTTCGTCGAGAGAGACGCCCAAAATGGCGAAATCCTGGTCACGATAGGTTTTTTGGAACTCGACAAACCACGGGATCTCCAACCGGCATGGAGCGCACCAGGTCGCCCAGAAGTTCAGCAGAACCACTTTGCCTCGTAGATCCGAAAGCTTGACTGGATTTCCGGCCGCATCACTCAGAACGAAATCCGTAGCAGGCTTGCGATTCTCGGGCTTCAGGTATCGAGCGCTGGAGCCTGACCCGAAAACCGGAACTCCAAGAAGCTGCCCTGACTCACCCACGCAAGCCGAGACGCACCGCTGCACAAATTCCCTAGTAGAAGGGAGGGCAATCAAAGGCCATGTCGCAACGATTCCGCCGATGGCCAGCGCCGCGGCCTTTCCACGTCCGTTTCTTGTGCCGCGGCGTTGCTTCAGCCGGGCGAATGCGCACACGGAGTCCGGCTGCGGCTGGCCGCCCGCATGGAATGGGCCTTCAAGTAGAGTCAATTGCTGCTCCACCCACTGGGCGATATCGTGTTGGTTATTGCTCTCCATACCGCTTAATAAACTCCTTTCTGAATTTTTGCTGAGCCCGGCTTAGAACGCTTCCGATTGACGCCGGGTTCAGGCCAAGTGTGGATGCAAGCTCCTGGTAGCTGAATCCCTGGCTGCGAAGCAGAAGCAACTCCGCCTGGCGCGGGTCCATAGCGCTTAAAATCAATCGAACCCTCCGCTGCTTTTCGCGGATTTCCAGGAGCTCGTCTGGCCCGGCCGGGCCGCGGAGGAAGCCAACCAGCCGCTCATACCGGCTGCGTCGCGTCTGCCGCCGGATCTCGTCCAGGGCTTTGCGAACGGCCGTCCGGTAGAGCCAACCTTCCGCCGATTCCGCCGGCGCGTCCGCCGCTTTCGACCACTTCAAAAACACCTCGACGGCGACCTCCTCCGCGCGTGCCGGGTCCTTCAACACCCTGGCCACGATGCGAAATACGCGAGGGTAGTGCGCGTGAAATACCGCTTCCAGATCGGACCTGGGATCGTCGAGCGGCGCCGCGGCTGGCTCGTCCAAGGCATCCAGGTAAGGTGCATCCACATTTCTATAACGCCGCTCGACCCAGATTTGTGGCAGAAATTTTCTCTGTCAGCTCATCAAGTGCAGAACGATGCTTCTACGCTGCGGCGCGGAGCGATGCTCGAACAGATAGATTCCTTGCCAAGTACCCAGGGCCATGCGCCCGCCAGTCACTGGAATCGACAGATGGGTCTGCGTCAGCGCGGACCGGATATGCGAAGGCATGTCGTCGGGCCCTTCGATAGTGTGCCGATAGCGCGGATCGTCTTCCGGCGCAAGGCGCTCGAAGAAATCGGCGATGTCCAGGATCACGTCCGGATCGGCGTTTTCCTGAATCACCATCGAAGCCGAGGTGTGTTGAACGAAAAGAGTCAGTAAACCTGTTTGAACGCCAGTAGAGCGCACCCACGCCGCGACCTCTCCGGTGATCGGGTATAAGTGTTTGCCACGAGTGCGGATCTCGAGTTGATGCGTGTGATGCGCCATATCCGTATTTTCGCCATTCGCGCCCGATATACTGAAAAGTGCCTGCCCGCAGAACCTGTCTGGCGCTCCTCGCCGGGGCGTTCCTCGCCTCGCGGCTGCTTTGTTTCGCCGCGGGAGTCCGGTTCGACGCCCAGCCTCTCGACTTCTATTGGCAATACATCGATCCCGCGCTGCTGCGGCACGACTTTTGGCGAAGCATTTTCTATTTGGAGTGGCAGCCTCCGGCCTTCAACTTTTTCCTGGGCGCGATGCTGCATCTGTTTCCCGCACATCCCCAGATTGGATACCAATTGGTTTATCTCGGATTGGGCCTGGCGCTGTCTCTGAGCCTCTTTGAGTTGATGGACCGGATGGGCGTGAATCGGCGCATCGCCTTGGCCATTGCGCTGGTTTTCACTTTGTCTCCCTCCACTATCCTTTATGAGAACCTGCTTTTCTATGAATATCCGCTGGCCGCGCTGTTTGCTATCGCGGCTTTGTTTCTGCAACGCTTCGCGACCGGCGGACGGTTGCGCGATGGAGTGGTCTTCTTTACGTGTGCGGCCTTAATCGCAGGCATTCGAAGTATTTTTCACCTGGTTTGGTTTTGCGTGGTCGCATGGTTGCTTGTATGGACGATGCGGGAATGGCGAAAGCGGGTTGTACTGGCGGCCGCGGCGCCAGGTTTGTTGCTCGCGGCGTTTTATGGGAAGCATTTCCTGGTATTTCACAATTTCGTGCCCGGCGGAACAATCTCCGGCGGCGTCAACGCCGCGGCGGTGATGACCGACCCTGTTCCACGCGGGGCGCTGCAAGCTCTGATCGCGTCTGGGGAAATCACTCCAGTTCTTCGCGCCAATATTTTCCACCTCTACCGGGAGTTCGACACGGAGCCAGCGCAAAGCCTGCTTGCCAGAATCGTCCCTGTTCCATCTAAGACGGGCATCCCCGCCCTGGACGAGTGCCGGAAGTCGACGCATGCGATCAACTGGAATTGCGTTTGGGCGGAAAGGGTGGCGCAGGTTTATGCGCGCGATTCGCTGGTGGTTTTCCGCCATTATCCGGAGGCTTATTTAGCATCGCTAAGGAACAATTTGGAGAAGTATTTCTGGTCCGATACCGATCTGTGGCCATTCGACGGAAGAGACGACGACGCGAACCAGCGAATTCTAACTCGGCCTCTGGCTCTCTACAATCTGTTTAGCTCAGGGGAGTGGCCGCCGGACGAGGGGCGGCCGTGGCTGGCGTACTTCGTGTTGCCCGGTTTACTGGGATTCGGAGTATTTCAAGCGTGGTGGGCGCTTCGCGGAAGCGGCTCTGTGGAGAAGGCTCGCGGAATTACGCTGGCGTTTCTCGTGGGAAATGCCGTGTATTTGTCGGTGGTGGTGATACTATTTTCGGCCTCGGATCAGAATCGCTATCGGAGCGAAGTGTCCGCCTACTTCGCGGTTTTACTCGGACTTGCACTCACGAGAGTGGCCAGAACACTTCGGTCTTCCAGTCTTTTGGATCGGGATGTTCCGCTGGATCGGTGACATAGGACTCCCAGGGCGCGCCGGCGGCAGATAAACCTTGGCTCTCCATCCATTGCTGAATGGAGGCGTAGGCGTCCGGAAGGCCCTCGTAGGGACCTATATGCGTGGTGGTCGCCACGGGTCCGCCCGGCAGCGTAGCGGTCACAACCGCATCTTCGCCGGAGCCGCCGGCCGGCGCGGGTTCCGCAGACTTCAGATTCCCACCGGATGCGGCGATCCGCATTCCGGGCTCCATAGTGATTAATCCGGCGCCAATTTCGATATAGCGGGTAAATGGCAGGCCGGCCAGGGCGATTCCCTGCCGCTCCGCGTGTGCGA
Organism: Bryobacteraceae bacterium; assembly: GCA_035631295.1. GTDB lineage: Bacteria > Acidobacteriota > Terriglobia > Bryobacterales > Bryobacteraceae > Palsa-187. The sequence continues at coordinate 35,931 of DASQJB010000274.1, forward strand.
AAACCAGAGGAAGCGATGCGGCGATTGTCGATGCGATCTCGGAACGTTTCACTCTGCGCCGGACGACAAGCACTGGCTGCGGCTCCAGGTCCTTCTTTGTGACGGAATGTGTCATGTGGTTTTCCTCGGATTCAGGTTCCTCTTTCATGTAGTAAAGTCCCAGGCAGGGAGCGATTTTCCGGGCGAGCCGGACGTGGTCCTTGGCCTGTGATGTTTTCAGACGCTGGGCAAAGCCTCGCTTGCGGTAGTCACGCGGCGTCATGTGGAAACGGCGCCGAAATGCGCGGCAGAACACCTCGTGACTTTGGAACCCGCAGGATAACGCCACATCCAAAACCGAGTCTCCGCTTGTGAGGAGCAACAGCGCGGCGCGCCCTAATCGCAGCCGCAACGCAAACTGCGCCGTCGTTTCGCCGACGGCCTTTGCGAATAACCGATGCAGATGAAAGCGGGAGAGGCCAGCCCGGTTCGCCAAGGCTGTCAGAGAGACGTCGCCCTCGAGGTGCGCTTCGAGGTACGCCAGGACTCTCTGCATCTCTACAAATCGAGCAGCCATCAAGGTCTGAGTTTATCGTGGCGAGTGCGGACGTTCTTGATCTTTCTTGCGGAATTGAATTCGTTCCGCAGATTCCTGACGAAAGATCTTGACAGGCAAAGCATAACTACCTATACTCGATCTAGTAAGTAGGCTAATAGAAAACAGAGCCATCGGCTTGCGAGCCGCGGATCTGGCGCTGCCTCGCTTCAGCGAGGCTGTTAAAGAAAACGAAGGAGACGTTTTGTGAGAGTCGCTCAATTCCTACTCAATTCCCTGGTTGCTCCTCCCACCCTGCGAGCTGGCTGTTGTAGCCGCTAGCTAGCTCGATCCATTCCTAAAAACACATTTTCAAAACTAGAGGGGGGAAAAGTGTCTAAATTTATCGTTATTTTTGTCTTTACTACGCTTTGGCGTAGCCGGGGAAGCGGTTGTGGTCGGCTCTGTTGTCGATTCGAGCCAGGGCGCGGTGGCAGGCGCCAAGGTTACATTGGCGCATTTGGCTACAGGCGCGACGACGGAACTTGTGACCGGCGATCGGGGGCAGTTTCGCACGCCTCCGCTCCGCATCGGTGAATACTCGATCTCCATCGAGGCGGACGGCTTCAAGCGGTTCACCCAGACCGGGGTGGTCCTCGACATCGGCGATCTGCGGCAGGTGGACGCGGTGCTGGAAGTCGGGCAGGTATCGGACAGCGTAAGCGTGCAATGCGCGGCGCCGCTGCTTCAGACCGCCGACGCGACGGTGGCAACAGTGATCGGCAATCAGCAGATCGAAAATTTGCCGCTCAACGGGCGCGATTATTTGCAGCTTGCGGCGCTCTCCTCCGGGACGATTCCTTCCACCAGCGGCGTGGGCATCAGCATCGGCGGCCAGGGGGGGACGGCTGTTGCATTCCTGCTTGATGGAATGGACAACAACAGCCAGACTATCCTTCCCACGCACGGAAATCAGAAGGAGGTGATTACGCCGTACAAGCGCAACGATTTCGGAGCTAGTATCGGCGGGCCGATCGTTCGCAACAAGCTATTCCTGTTCGGCGACTTCGAGATTCAGCGCGTCCGGCAAAGCTCGACTCAGGTCGATAATGTTCCGACGCTGAATCAGCGTAACGGAATCTTTTCTTCCACGATCTACGATCCGCTTACTTACAACGCTGCGACCAATACACGGTCGCCGTTTCCTGGCACCCGACAACAAAACGGTTCTACGGGGCGGGTGGAGATTAATCCACCGAATCATCTTCGGGTAAATCTTTCGACCAGCCAGACAAATCCGACGCTTCAACTTGCGACGTCAGCCGGCCCCGAAGGCGGCTAGCCGAGTGATTGACACTCCGGACGGCGATGTTCCGTATCAGCCGTGGGCGAGGGAACGGCAACAGTTTCTCTTGAAGAACTATTTCGAGCCGACCAAGCCGGAGTTCATCGATCCGCAGCAGTTGTGCCTGCCGCTCGGCGCGGTGCGGCAGCTCACTTGGCACGACGTTCAGATCTCGCAATACCCAGGCTACGTTGTTTTGGAGCACGAGGGCGGTCACGTGTTTCAGATCGTTCCCTTAGACGGGCGTCCGCACATTCCTTCGGATATCAAACTGTGGATGGGCGACTCGCGCGGCCGCTGGGAAGGAAACACGCTGGTGATTGACGTAACCAACAGCAACTCCAAAGGGCGTCTCAGCCGGTCCGGCGATTTTGCCAGCGATAAGGTGCACAATACGGTCCGCATCAAATTCCTCGACGCCAATAATGCGCGATATGAGGCCGTCTTTGACGATCCCGCCGTTTATCGCACCCGTGGACATTCGGGTTCGACCTGAAGCGAGGAATCTTCGCAGGTGAGGGAGGCGGCGGCGTGCCCGACGCGCACTATGAGCAGTGGGAAGAGGCTTGCCATGAAGGAGTGCGCGACATCGATTCCTCCTTGCGCACGGGCGGCTCGGCGACTTTGGACCAGTAGAAACTTCGTTTGCAGAGAAAGGAAAAACTCGAATGTATAGACTAGCCCAGACTTTTATGTTCCTCGCGGCGGCGGCGCTGCTGGCTCCGCAGTTGGGCTTTCCCCAGGAGGCGAAGCAGAAGGCTCCGCCGTCCAAAGCGAAGGTGCTGACACGCCAGGAGGTCGACAACCTGCTGGCGGCGCCGGATAAGGTTTTGTTCCTCGACGTTCGCCGTCCCGATGAAGTGTCCTCGAGCGGAGGCTTTCCGGTTTATCGCGATCGTGACTGTTTCGAATCACGCCGCTCGAGCCGGCCGCGCCGCGGATCTGCCCGACAGCAAGGGATTCAAAGTGATTGGCGCTGTCGGGGCGGAGACCTACGCGTCGGAAGGCGGAAAGATCGTCAAGATCGAGGCGCCGAAGCAGACATCGGGGAATAAGTAGTAGCAACCGGGTAAAATCGGAGGAAGAGTGACTACTCGCAGATCCTTCTTCGCCGCAGTCACGGGCGGCGCGTTTTGGTTGCAGGCCCGTGGGCAGGACGGGCCTCCCAGCGCCGCCAAACGGGACATGATCGTTCGCTCTGTGCGGCCGCAGGACCTGGAAATGCCCATTTCCGGCTTCTCGGACTACATCACGCCGGCGGAGCATTTCTTCGTTCGAACACATGTCTATGCGCCTTCGGTGAAGCTGAGCGAATGGCGGCTGCGGGTGGAGGGGGAAACGGCCTCACCGCTGACGCTCACCATAGACGATCTGCGCGCGCTTCCGGCGGTTGAAGTGGTCAGCGTATTGGAGTGCGCGGGAAATGGCCGCTCCTTTTACAATCCGACGGTGGCGGGGATCCAATGGACTAACGGCGCGGCTGGAAACGGGCGCTGGCGCGGCGCGCGGCTGGCGGACGTTTTGAAGAAAGCGGGCGTCAAATCCGCCGCCGCGCAGGTACTCTTCGATGGCGCGGACGTGCCTCTCGGCGCGATGGCAGATTTCCAGCGCACGATTCCGATCAAGAAGGCCCTGGATCCGAACACGTTGCTGGCTTATGAGTTGAACGGCGAAGTTTTGCCGGTTCAGCATGGCTTTCCCCTGCGAGTGGTGGTTCCGGGCTGGGCGGGCGATTCCTGGATGAAGTGGCTGGTAGGGATTCGCGTGCTCGATAAAGAATCCGACGGCTGGTGGATGAAGAATGCGTATCGTCATCCGGGCAAACCGGTCGCGCCGGGATCGGCCATTCCGCAGGACGCGATGCGGCCGCTGGAGAGCCTGCGGGTAAAGAGCGTGATCGCTTCGACGGCTGACGGCTCGCAGATCGAAGCAGGGAAACCGGCGACCATTCGCGGCGTCGCGTGGAGCGGCGAGGGCGGTCCGGTGGTCAATGTGGATGTGAGCGTGGACGCCGGGCGTTCGTGGCGCGCCGCGCGCTTGACCAGCCCGGCCACGCGCTACGGATGGCGGCAATGGGAGTTGGCGTGGACTCCGCCTTCCGAGGGCTATTACACGCTGCTGGCGCGGGCGAAAGACATGGGAGGCGACTCGCAGCCGCTGGCGCAGGAATGGAATCCTTCGGGCTACTTATGGAATGTGGCGGCCCGCGCGGGCGTGGAGGCGGTGAAGCAGGTTCAGAATCCGCAGCGGCCGCCGGAGGGCGGCGCGGCTGCGCCGGCGCCCGAGCAGCTCAAGGCGCGTTGCCAAGTCTGCCACGACGATGACGTGATCCGGCAGCAGCGCTTGACGCGCGCGCAATGGGATCGCGAGCTCAACAAGATGTCTGGATGGATGCCGGCGAACCAACAGCTAAGCCCGGCGGACCGCCAGACGATTCTTGACTATCTCTCCGCTAACTTCGGCCCGCGGCGTCCGTGATGCCGACGTGGGCAGGCCCTCGGCCTGCGCGGGGCTCCCAGCCAGCTTCACGAGGAGGCCTGAGAAGAGAGGCCGCCGCAGGCCGTGGGCTGGCCATGGGCGTGCCCCACGGGGCAGCCGGAGCCGCAACCGCAGGCGTCGAAACGAGTCTCGACGCAGCAGGCAAGAGTGCCTGCGCCACGACGAGGGCCCAAATTTGCGCCCGCTCGGGCGAAGAGACATTTCTCCTGCTTCTTGCATGCAGCCCCTTCGGGCCGTGCTGTATAATTCATCTGTTCAGCGACCCCTTCGTCTCCACGCCAGTCCATGCCGCATCACATTGCACTTATTTCCCTAAGGAGAAGTAACACCAAGCCAAGACGCCGCGCCTATGCAGTTGACGATTCGCGCAAGCGTGTGATATTTCTTGATGTCGCTTTGGACGCCGGGCGCGAATCAGGAGGCACAAGATGACGAGGAACAGGACCCACGTGGGTCTCTGGCTGGCTGTGGCGGCCATGGTGGTTTGCGTTCCCTCCTTCGCGCAGGTCGATCTTTCGGGAACTTGGCAGCCGCAGTTCACTGAGGACCAGCTCGAGCGTGGCCCAGGCCCCGAACTGGTTGACTATCTTGGGATTCCGATCAACGACGCCGCGCGCCAATGGGCCTTGAGCTGGGATCCCGACCGGCTGGGGCTGCAAGAGCACCAGTGCCAGGTCCACACCGCTGCATACATCTATCGCGGGCCTCTTCAACTCCGCATTTGGGAAGAACGCGATCCTCAAACGCAAAACGTGGTCGCCCTCCGCAACTACATCAGTACCTATGAGCAAAACCGGACCATTTGGATGGATGGCCGAGCGCATCCTCCGGAATACGCGGCGCACACCTGGATGGGCTTCTCGACGGGCAAGTGGGAAGGCAATATCCTCACGGTGACTACCACCCACATTAAACAAGGCTGGCATCGCCGCAATGGCCTTCCCTCCAGCGACCTGATCACGCTCACCGAGCACTTCATCCGTCACGACAACCATCTCACGCACGTTAACATCGTCACCGACCCAATCTATCTGGCGGAGCCGTTAATTAAGAGCCAGGATTACGTACTGAACCCGAATCCCGGCGGGAACTGGCTATGGCCTTGCGAATATGTGGACGAAGTGCCGGGAAGGCCGCATAGCTCAGTTCCGAGCTATAGGCCTGGAGAGAATCCGTTTCTGACGGAGTTCGCCTCAAGGCATCGGATTCCCGTGGAGGCGGCGTTAGGCGGCCCGGAGACTATGTATCCGGAGTATCAGCAGAAGCTCAAGACACTGAAGCCGCCGCCTCCCGCAAAGACGACGGCCGCGGGAGGAAATCGATGAATCGCGCCGCGCTTGCGGTGCTGTTTGCCGCCGTTACGTATGCACAAAGCCCCGCCGATTCAGAAGTCCACGTTCTGAAAGTTCAGGGGAACGTCTACATGTTAGTCGGCGCGGGCGGCAATATCACGGCCCAGGTTGGTAAGGACGGCGTCTTTCTGGTCAATTCGGGCAACGGAAAAATGAACGACAAGGTTCTGGCCGCCCTGAAAACGCTGAGCGACAAACCGATCCATTACATCGTCGACACCAGCTTCGATTCCGATCTCACGGGCGGAAATGCGGGATTGGCGTCGACGGGCGCGCCCGTGTTGGGCGGCAATTTGGGAAACAGTAATCGCGGCGCCGCGATCGTCGCGTCGGAAAACGTGGTGACGCGGATGAGCGCGCCCGCAGGGCAGAAGACGCCTGCACCGGAAGCTTTGCCCACCGTCACATTTTTCGAAGGCGACAAAGAGATCTTTTTCAACAGCGAGCCGGTGATCACCATGCTCGCGCCGGGCGCGCATAGCGACGGCGATACGATGGTGTTTTTCCGGCGGTCGGACGTAGTGAGCACGGGCGACGTTTTCAACACATATACGTACCCGGTGATCAATCTGGAGGCAGGCGGAAGCATCAACGGCGTGATCGACGCGTTAAATCACGTGCTCGATATCGCCGTCCCGGAGCACGAGCAGGAAGGCGGGACTTATATTATTCCGGGGCGGGGCCGGCTCTGTGACGAGCATGATCTGTTGGAATACCGGGACATGGTCACGATCATCCGCGACCGCGTCCAGTATGGAATTAAACACGACATGACGCTCGACCAGATCAAAGCCGCCGGCTACACAAAAGAATACGACCCGCGGTGGGGCGGCAAAGGCGGTGCGTGGACCACGGACATGTTTATCGAGGCGGTATATAAGAGTTTGAAGAAGTAATAAGGAACCCATATGAAGCTGAAGATCTTTGGGCTGGTCGCAGCCGGTTTGCTGGTTTCCGGGGTGGGGGCCTACGCTCATCACTCTTTCGCCGGAACGTACCTGGAAGATGCGCCTCCGGTAACGATTGAAGGAACGTTGAAGGAGTTCCTCCTGCGGAATCCGCATTCCTTCGTGCAGGTGGAAGATATGAAGCTGAAGGACGACAAGGGCATGCCGGTGCGGTGGTCCATCGAGTGGGGCGCCGCGGGCCAACTTGCGCAGCAGGGTATCGGGCGCGATTCGTTCAAGGTCGGCGATCATGTTGTGGTCACGGGCAGCCCTGGGCGCAATGCGGAAGATCATCGGCTCCGGATGCGGACGATCAAGCGGCCGTCGGACGGGTATAGCTGGGGCACGCAGGGGCAGACGTTTAATTAAAGCTGTTGGCTGTAAGCTTTTAGCTGTTAGCTTAAAGCTTACAGCTTCGAGGGGAACATGAAAACGAGAACTCCGTCGGTTCGCACATGGGCGCTCGCAGCCGCAGCGGTCGTTTTATCGAGTAGCGGCTTCGCCCAAGGCGGACGCGCCGGAGGCGCCGCGCCGGGCGGCGGACGCGGTCCGGTGGCTCCGAAGGCTTCCGCGCCCGTCGATCTCACCGGATACTGGGTTTCTCTCGTCACCGAAGATTGGCGCTTCCGCATGGTCACGCCGCCTAAGGGCGATTACGCCAGCGTGCCGATTAACGCGGAAGGACGGAAAGTCGCCGATGCATGGGACCCCGATAAAGATATCGCCGGCGGCAATCAATGCAAAGCCTACGGCGCGGCCGCGCTGATGCGCGTGCCTGGGCGCTTGCACATCGATTGGGCGGACGACAACACTCTGAAAATCGACACAGACGCCGGCACGCAAACCCGTCTCTTCCATTTCGGAACCGCACAGCCTGGCGGCTTGTTGACTTCCACGACGCCGGTTCCCACATCGCCGCAACTGCAAGGTTATTCGGTCGCGCTTTGGGAAATTGCGGGAGGCGGGCGCGGCGGACGCGGCGGCGGAGGCGGGGGCGGCGGATTTGGCGGGCCACCAGCGCCCGCGGCTCCTCGCGCCGGATCTCTCAAAGTCGTCACCACGCATTTGAGCCCCGGCTATCTCCGCAAGAATGGCGTTCCCTACAGCGGGAATACGGTCCTCACGGAATATTACGACCGGACTAACGAAACCGACGGCATCTCCTACCTGATCGTGACCACCATCGTAGAGGATCCCCAATATTTGACGGGTCAGTTTATCACCAGCACCCATTTCAAGAAAGAAGCGGATGGCTCAAAGTTCAGCCCGTCGCCGTGCACCGCGAAATAAGCCTTCGTTCGAGTAATCCATGAATCTGGCTCATGTCCACCTTCTCTTAAACCACTTTCCGACGGTCGGAAACATTATTGCGCTCGGCCTGTTTCTGTTCGGCATTTTCGGAAAAAGCGATGAACTGAAACGGGCCAGCCTGGTCGTCTTCCTTGGCATCGCGCTTCTCACGATTCCTACATATGTTACCGGCAATGCTGCGCAGGAGGCGGTTTGCAAATCGCCTGCGCAGACGCCGGCTGCCGATTGCCCGAATCCGGAGCAGGGCGTCTCCAAAGAGGCGATTCACGAGCATGAGAGCGCGGCTTTGTGGGCGTTCGGCGTGATGCAGCTCACCGGCGCCTTCGCCTGGCTGGGGCTGTGGCAGTACCGCCGGACAGCGCGCCTCCCCGGCTGGAATTTATCCATCATCCTGCTACTGGCGCTGGTCAGCTTTGCGGCGATGTCGCGAGCGGCGCTTATCGGCGGCGGGATCCATCACACCGAAATACGCGACGCGGCCGCGGTCTACGATCCAAAGCCGCAGGCGCGAGCGCTGGGCGCGTTTGTGGTGGGTGTTACTTGGATGTGGCCGACGTGCGAAACTTTGCATTTCGTGGGCTTGTCTCTGCTGTTTGGGGTCGCCGCGCTCGTCGATCTGCGCATGCTGGGAATGATGAAGCGCTTGTCGTTCCCTTCGCTGCATCGCATGCTGCCGTGGGGGATTCTCGGATTTGGCGTGAACATGATCACCGGCATGTTGTTCTTCGTAGGCGCGCCGCAACAGTACACGCAGAATCCGGTGTTTATCTGGAAAATGGCGCTCATGATGCTGGCGGGAATCAATGTTCTTTACTTCACGATTTTCGACGAGCCTTGGACGGTGGGACCGGGGGACGACGCTCCCTTCACGGCTAAAGCCGTTGCGGCGAGCGCGCTGGTGTTGGTGGTCGGCGTCCTCTATTGCGGCCGCATGCTGCCCTTTATCGGCAATGCGTTCTAGAGCGAGATTGACATGCCTTTAGCTTTAACTGTCGCGCTACTGGTGGTTGGCGGGACCGCGCTTGCCGGACTTGTGGGCTATTTGATCGATCGCAGTGCGGAGCCGGAGGAAGATGCGAATGCGCGCTCGGGCAGGCTTTCCGAACTCGACCGGCGCATGAAGGTAACGAAAAACTCATGATGGAATTTCTTTCCTGGGTCGAACACCTTCGCTTTAGTGAATGGGTGCTTCAATCCCCCTCCATTTGGGCCTACGCGACGATACTGACCACGCACACCATCGGCATGATGATCGTGGCCGGAATCGCTGGCGTGATCGATCTGCGGCTGCTGGGCATTTCGGCGAGAATGCCGGTACGGCCGCTGGAGCGCCTGTTTCCCCTGGCTTGGTTCGGCTTCTGGATCAATGCCATCACGGGCACCATTCTGCTGATGGCGGACGCCACCACCAAGCTCACCAACTTGGATTTTTACGTGAAGATGGTCTTCGTCTTCTGCGGGGTGACGTTGCTCGTCGTCATTCGGCGGAGAGTCTTCGGAGATCCCAAGCTGGATGAGGCTCCGCTGCCCGGACGGGCGCGGACGCTCGCGTGGCTCTCGCTGATCTGCTGGACTGGAGCAATCACCGCCGGCCGCTTGCTGGCTTACCTTGGTCCGGTGTCGGGCGTGCCGGGCTTGAAGAATCGCTGAAGCGGTAGACCCCGCCCGTCAGTGAGCTCGACCCCGCCCTCACGGGCGGGGATGAACACCTGCTCGGCGCCGCCAGCCCCGGCCGTGAGGCGGGGTTCGATGGAGCGCATTTACTTACGGACGGATTACGAGCCTACTCATACCTCAACGAGGATGCTGGGTCGATCGCCAGGGCGCGGCGCAGAGGTCCCCAGCTAGCCACGAATCCGGTGGCCGCAAGCACTGCAACCACTACGATGAATCCGAGCGGGTCGCTCGGCTTGAGTCCGGGAACCAGGAAGATCGCCAGCGGCTTGGTGATGAACAATGCAGTAGCTAAACCGATCGCGGAGCCGGTTAGCACCAGGCGCGCGGCGTCGCCGAGAACCATTTTGGAGATCGCGCCGCGAGTCGCGCCGAGCGCCATGCGGATGCCGATTTCCTGTGTCCGGCGGGCGATGGAATAGGCCATGATTCCGTAAAGCCCGACGGAAGCCAGCAGCAACCCGAGCAGGCCGATAGCACCCATCAGCACCGCGCCCACCTGGCTCGGAAGCAGCGCCATCCCAATGCTGGAATAAAGAGTCGACACTTCGAGGCCGGCATCCGGCTCCACGCGGCGGAGAACCGAGCGTACGGCCTCGAGCTGCCCCAAAGGCGGTGTTGCAGAGCGGATCACGAACTCCAGCTTGGTCCGCTTCGGGTTGGGGACTTGGGGGAAGGGCTGATAAAGCTGCGGTTGATCCGATTCACCCATGGTGATGTTCTTCGTGCCTTCCACTACACCGATAATCCGATAAGGAATTTGCCCTCTTCCGCGATAGAACACACAGCCAATCGGCTCCCGCCCGCCGAGATACTGTTCGGCAAACACGCGGTTTACAATCACGACCTTAGCGCCATCTTCATCGGTGGGCAGGAAATAGCGCCCCTTCAGAAGCGGAATTCCCATCGCACGGAAGTAATCGGGCGTTACGGCGTTCCAGTAGTAAAGGGCCATATTCCGCCGCTCGCCCGTATCGGGAAACTTGAGCGGTTCGCCGAAACGCGTGGCGTCGTTGAAGGGAAGAATGAAAGCCGCCGCGGATGACTCGACTCCAGGAATTGCGCTCAGCTCCCGCACACCCTGATTCACGTAGAGATTCACTCGCTTGAAATCGTCTTTGTAAGCCGTGGCGGGGAGCTCCACCAGCGCTCGAACCGTGTGGCGCAGGTCAAAGCCGGGACTGATCGCGTTCGCTCGAAAGAGGTTTCGCAGGAAGAGAAATCCAGTGGCGAGAACGATCAGCGAAAGCGCAACCTGGCCGCACACCAGCGCGCGGCGGAGGCGCATTTTGCGGTCGCGGCCGAGATCGGGCGTGATCGATTCCTTCGTCGCCTGCCAAGCCGGGAGCAGACCGGAAGCGACGGCCGCAGAAATGGTGAGAAGCGCGGCATAGACGGCCATACGCCAATCGATGTCCATGTGCAAGTGGATGGGGAATGGAACCGGCAGCTGGATTTTCTCCAGCGCCACCGTAACCCCACGAGCCAAAACAATTCCGCCCGCGGCTCCCAGCGCGCACAGCAGTAGACTCTCCACCAGCAACTGCTGAAGCAGCCGCCCTCGCCCGGAGCCGAGCGAAAGACGAATCGCGATCTCCCGCTTTCGCGCGGACGCGCGGGCGAGCAAAAGACCCGCCACGTTGACGCACGCAATCAGCAGGACCAGACCGGCAATCGCCAGGAGTGTGAGAAAGAACGCGCCGACCACGGCCCCTTCGGGATCGCTGGCGATCCCGGCGAGCGTGGTCAGCGGCTTGACTGAAACGCCGTGGGCGTATGGGAACGGCTCGGGCATCGCGGCGTCCATCCTCGCAGCGACCGCTCGAGCCGCCGCCAGAGCTTGCGCCCTCGTCATGCCCGGCTTTGTCCTCACATGGATCGCCAGCACCGTGTCGTCCAGATAGCGAGGCAGATAAACATCTGGAGCATAGCCGAACCCTTGCAACGTCCGGTGAGATGCGGGCAGAATGCCTGCAATGACGTAGGCTTTGCCTTCCAAATCGATCGCCCGGCCGACGACACCGGGATCGCGCTTGAAATTCTTCCGCCAGAACCGATTGTCGAGCACTACCACTTCATCCGGATCGCGTGGCTCGATGCCGCGTCCGTAGGCCACCGGAATTCCGAGAGACGTGAAATAGTTCTTGGTGACGAAGTTCGCGAAGATCGGGCGTGTCTGGGCGCCGTCATTCCAGTTCACGAAGGCCTCCTCGTTTTCGCCGGCCACATCCGCGAAGACGCCGCTCGCTTGCAGGAATTCCAACACTTCGTGAGTCGCGTGGCTGTTTCCGCCCATTCGCACGTACAAGATCGAGTTCGGGTCGCGCACCGAGGGCTGGCTCAACAGAAGTTCAACAGCCAAAGAAAACAGCGCCAGGTTTGCTCCGATGCCGAGCGTAAGGGAAACTGCCGCACCGAATACCAGCGCGGGATTCTTTCGCAAGCCGCGGACGCCGTAGACGATGTCGCGCCAGAGATTCTCCACAAACGTGAACCGCCATAAGTCTGCGGACTCCTCTTTTATGCGGGATGCCCGGCCCAGAGGAATGGCGTTGCCGTGAGCCGAAGCCATTTCACGATGAAATTCGAGCTCGGCTTCCAGGTCGCGGCGCCAATTGCGGTGGCGGATGATCTTTAGAAAAAAGCGGCGCATGCGGACTTCCTAACGCGCCAACACACGCTGCACTGCGCCCGAAAGGCGAGCCCATGTCTGCTCTTGAGCCGCCAAGGCCTTGCGGCCTTTCGGAGTTATCTCGTAGTATTTGGCCTTGCGGTTGTTTTCCGATTGGCCCCATTTCGCGCGGATCGCGCCATCGAGCTCCAACCGGTGGAGGGCGGGGTATAAGGAACCTTCCTCCACTGTCAGAACCTCGTCCGAGAGTAAATGGATGGTTTGCGCGATCGCGTAACCGTGCATTGGCCCGCGCTGGAGCCCGTGCAAAATCAGAAGATCGAGCGTGCCTTGCAGGAGATTGGGCGTTCCCATGACCGTCTAGGGATAGTATATGGCTGTTGCCCTAGATCGTCAAGGGGAAAACAGGCTGGACAAAGCTCCGCGGCGCGCCGCTACTTCTTTTTCTCCATCGCCACCTTTGACACGGTGATCGTGTCCCCGGTCACGTCGCCCGTCAAGCTGACGGTTTCGCCGGCGCCCTTCTCCAGGTCCGCGAAATTCTGATTGGCGATGTTGTAAACCTTGCCGTCGGCGACGAAGACGTATTTCCCTCCCGCTTTCACACAGGCCAGTGCGCACGCGCGGTCGGTGAGGCCCGCGTGTCCGGAGGTCATTTTTGCGTGACTCGCGCCGCACATGCTGTCGCTAATCGTACCGGTCAGGGTCGTTGTGGCAGCCAGGGCCAGGGTTGCGAAGCCTACGAGTAAACCGGGGATCAACAAGGTCCTAAGAACGTGTTTCATGGTTCTTCTCCTTTCCATGGAAGAGGATTGACCGTTGTTTTATGTTTCGTTCAAATGAATGCGCTGCACGATTTTTTGTTGGACATTCAGCTGGATTTAGCGTAAACTAACAACTGATCTGGGCTGCCCCGGCAGCACGGCTCTGACAAGTCTGCAGACGCCCCGTCCGCAAGAAAGCCGTTAAGATCACTCCCCCGTCAGGCGTAATCGCCCTCGACGTCTGTCCGCTCCCTGTTTGGAGCGCTTCCGCGAAAACCAGGTAAACAGGTTGTTTGGCGCGTCCGCGTCAGAACCTGAAGCTACAGTTCATTGCGCTCGACATAAAGGAGAATAACGTGACACTCACCGCAGAAGAAAAGGGAGATTTTCTGAAGCGAGGTTTTTCGCGGCGGAGTTTCGGACGGATTGCGACGATGGTCGCCGCGGGGTCCACTCTGCCGTTCTACAACGAATCGGCGCTGGCTCAGCTTTCCCAGGTGCGGGGCGCTCCGCCGGACGCCGTGATGATCAACGCCAACGAGAATCCGCTTGGACCTTGCGCAGAGGCGGCGGAGGCGATGCGAAACTTCATCGCCAAAGGCGGACGCTACAATTACGGCGAAACGGACACTTTCAAGCAGACGCTCGCGGAGCAGGAGGGCCTGAAGGAGAACTATGTCCAGCCCTTTGCCGGCTCCAGCGCGCCCCTGCATCAAGCGGTGCTGGCGTTCACATCTCCCAGCAAACCTTACGTCATGGCGGATCCGGGATATGAATCCGGCGGGAGCGCGGCGCGTTTCATCGGCGCGAAAGTCATTAAAGCGCCTCTTACCAAGGACTACAAGCACGACGTGAAAGCCATGGCGGCGGCCGATTCCAACGCGGGGCTGATCTATCTGTGCAACCCGAACAATCCCACTGGAACGCTCACGCCCAAAGAAGACATCGAATGGCTTGTGGCCAATAAGCCCAAAGGCTGCATTGTGATGGTCGACGAAGCCTACACCCACATCTCCGGCGCACCCTTCAATACGGACCTGGTGGCCATGGACAAAGATGTGATCGTCCTGCGGACCTTCTCGAAGATCTACGGCATGGCGGGATTGCGTGCCGGAGCCGCGATGGCGCGTCCGGACATTCTTCAGAAGATGACGCAGTTTAGCGCGGGAGCGATGCCGGTCACGGGCATGGTGGGCGCCTCCACTAGCCTGAAAGTGAAGAACCTGGTGCCGGAGCGGCGTAAGCTCATCAAGGATATCCGCGAGGATGTGTTCACGTTCCTCGACAAACACAATTTCTCTTACGTTCCATCCGTTTCCAATAAGTTCATGGTGGACACGAAACGCCCAGCGAACGATGTGATTACCGCGCTGCGCACGGAGAAGGTTTACGTCGGCAGGCCTTGGCCTATCTGGCCGACGCACGTGCGCGTTTCTGTGGGCACTCAGGAGGAGATGAACAAGTTCAAGGCGGCGTACCTAAAGGTGATGGCGTAGCGAGCCATGGTGGAGCAGGCTTCAGCCTGCAACGGGTGCTTCAGCACCCGTCACGGAGCGGAGGCTAAAGCCTCCGTTGCAGGCTGAAGCCCGCTCCACGGCTCCGAAGTCCACCATGATTCGACGAGCGCGAAACTACAACTGGAAGCTGTTCCTGGGAGATTGCGGAGGAGGGTTGATCGCGGCTCTTATCGCGCTGCCTTACGGTCTCTCCATGGCCGCGTTGATGGGCTTGCCGCCGGTGCTGGGGATCCTGACTTCGGTGCTGACGGCGCCCATCACCGCGTTTCTCGGGCGCAATCCTTTACTTATCGGAGGGACGGCCAGTGCGACCGTTCCGTTCATCGCCGCCGCCGTCCGCGGCCAGGGGTTGGGCGGCGCCGCGAAAGTCAGCCTGGTTGCGTCCGTCCTGATGATGGCCTTCTGCGTGTTGCGCATCGCGCGCTACGCCAGCAAGGTTCCCCACGCTGTCGTAGCGGGGTTTTCGGCGGGCATCGGCGGCATCATGGTGATCTCGCAGGTTCCCGTGATCCTGGGAGTAAACGCGCCAGGCAACGGCAGCGCGATCGCGCAGATGCTCCAAGTGATGGAGCGCCTGCGCGCGGCCCAGCTTGCGCCGGTCGTCCTGGGCGGAACCGTGATTGCCGCCGCCGCGCTGTGCGCACGCTTCTTTCCGCGCGTTCCGGCGCCCCTTATCGGCGTAGTACTCTCCGCGGCGGTCGGCGGCTTGCTGCATTTTCACGAGCCGGAGGTCGGATCGCTGCGATTGGAGTTGCCCGACTTCGCCGGTTTTTCCTGGCGGCCCGACGACGTGGTCTCGGTGATCCCCACAGGCTTAGCTCTAGCGTTCGTCACGAGCGTGAATCTGCTGATGACGTCGCGGGTGGTGGAGCACTTTCGCGGCCGGCGTCATCCATTGAAGCGCTCCGACGCGGATTCTGAAGTCGGGGCCTATGGCATCGCCAATCTCTGCGCCGCGATCTTCGGCGCGCCGATGAGCGTAGGCATCCCTGCTCGGAGTCTCGCCGCCGTGCGCTGCGGAGGAACCACGCGCATGTCGAACCTGTTGCATGCCGTGTTTCTGTTCGCCTTTGTGAAGCTCGGCTCGGGCTACCTGGCCCACATTCCTCTGGCGGCCCTAGGCGGCGTGACCGCCTGGATGGGCGCGTGCCTGTTGGATTGGAGCGCTTGGCGGCGCTTGGCGAAGATGCGGCTGTTGGACGCGAGCGCCTTCATGGCGACCGCCGTGGCCGTGGTGGCCCTAAACGCCGTGGCTGCAGTGCTCATCGGCTGTTCGCTCTATTTGCTTTCTTATTTGAAGCGGACCGCGAGTGCGCGGCTTGGTTCTCAGACGATCGGGATCGCCCAGGCAGGGCGTTAGTCGCGGTCGCGCTACAATCTGGCTTGACCACTGTTCGCGTAACCAGCGCCGAGGAAACCAGCGGATTCGTTCGTGGCCTTGGACTACTCGACGCGACGGCTATCGTCGTCGGGTCCATGATCGGCTCGGGGGTCTTCATTGTTTCCGCGGACATGGCCCGGCTGATTGGAAGCCCCGGATGGCTTCTTGCCGCGTGGCTGCTTACGGGCCTGCTCACCATCGCTGCGGCTCTTTCCTATGGCGAGTTGGCGTCCATGCTTCCGCACGCGGGTGGCGTTTACGTCTTCCTGCGCGAGGCGTACTCGCCCTTGTGGGCGTTTCTTTACGGCTGGACCCTGTTCACGGTGATTCAAACCGGAACGATCGCCGCCGTCGCGGTGGCGTTCGCACGATTTCTCGCCGTTCTGGCGCCGGGCGTTTCCGAGACTCATTATCTGATCCCGCCGATCCATGTTTCGAGCGGCTACGCCTTTTCTCTTTCCACGGCGCAGCTCGTCGCCATTGCCGTGATCGCGCTGCTGAGCTGGACCAATTCCCGCGGACTCTATTACGGCAAGATCGTCCAGAATGTCTTCACCTCGGCGAAAGTGGCCGCTCTTGCGGGATTGATCATCGCCGGAATTTTTATTGGAGCGAACCGCGAAGCGATCCAAGCGAATTTCGGACCGAACTTCTTCGCGTTGGGCGCGTTCGACGCCTCTTTAGGCGTTGCTGCAGGGAGCGTGTTCGGTCTGATTGTTGCGCTGTGCGTGGCGCAGTCGGGGTCGCTGTTTTCCGCCGACGCCTGGCACGACGTGACCTTTATCGCCGGCGAAGTGCGCGAGCCGAGGAGGAATTTGCCGCGCGCCATGGCCATCGGCTGCACGGTGGTGATTGGGCTTTATCTCCTCGCCAACGTGGCCTATCTCGTCGTGCTGCCGCTCTCGGAGATTCAGCACGCGCCCGGCGACCGCGTCGCCACGGCGGTGCTGGAGCGAGCTTTCCCGGGCTACGGGCCGGTTCTGATGGCGATCGCCATCATGATTTCCACTTTCGGCTGCACCAATGGCCTCCTGTTGGCCGGAGCGCGCGCCTATTACGCCATGGCCAAGGATGGCCTGTTTTTCTCGCGCGCGGGGGCGCTGAATCGGGCGCACGTGCCCGGATGGTCTTTGATGGCGCAGGGAGTTTGGGCGTCGCTGCTGGTGCTGCCGCGCACCTACGATCCGGCCTCGCGCCAGTACGGCAATCTCTACAGCAACCTCCTCGATTACGTGATCTCCGCGGCTCTGGTGTTCTATATTCTCACGATTGCGGCAGTGTTCCGGCTGAGGCGGAAGCGTCCGGCGGAGGAGAGGAGCTATCGCGTGATCGGCTATCCCGTGACGCCGGGCTTTTATATCGCCGTCGCGACTTTGGTGCTGGCGATGCTGGCCGCCTATCGGCCGGCGACCACCTGGCCCGGCTTCGTCATCGTGCTCGTCGGCGCGGCGGTCTACGCCCTTTTCCGCGTCCGAAAGCCGTAGGCTGATAGGTGACAGCCGATAGCTTGTCTTGGCGGAAGGCTGTGCGAATCGAACACACCAGCGGCGCACTGTTTCCAGTGGGGAACCGCTCAACGGTTTGAAGACCGTGCGGGACACCAGCCCCAATAGCCTTCCGCTTCTACCTTTGCACATCCGAGGACGAGCGCGCTTCGGGCGATCCGTGATCCGCGATAAGCTCGACTCCGCTCTGACGGGCGGGGCTGAGAGTCGGCCCCTCGGGCGGGGATTAGCGCGGCGAATTTGGATACGACGTACCAACCGCGAAGCTGCACGCACTGCCCTTAGCCACGGGCGTCCCCGCTCGTGATATCCTGTTCAGGCTCAGGATGGAGTCACGCACAGTTTTTCCCCAGGTCTGCATAGCGTTGGGGTTCGAGGATGTCGAGGCGCTGCTGAATCACGCGCGCGCCGAATACGAAGCCGGAGAGCGCTTCCTGGAATTTCGCCTGGACTACCTGGCCTCGCCGGAGCGCGGGGTGCAGGCTATCCACAAGTTTCTCGAGCGGCGGCCCGACTGCATGATTCTGGGAACCTGCCGCCGAAGGCAGAATCAAGGGCGGTTTCACGGCAGCGTCGATGAGCAGGTCCGCATTTTGGAAGCCGCGCGGGAGGCCGGCGCCAAGGCCGTGGACGTCGAGATCGAGAGCGCGGAGAATTGCTCCGAGCGAATCGCGCATCTCCGGTCAAGCGGAGCCGTGCTGATTTCGTATCACAATTATGGCGGCACGCCTCCGCGGCTCGACGCCATTCTTCGGCGCATGGGCCGCATTCCGGCCGACGGGTACAAAGTTGTGACTACGGCCCGCAAGCCGTCCGATAACCACCGCGTGTTGATGCTGGCCAAGAACTATCCCAAGCTTCCCACCGTTCTGCTGGCCATGGGCGAGACGGGGTTTCCGACTCGCGTGCTCTCGCCCGCATTTGGCGGACTGTATACGTACGCGGCGCCGAACGCGGCGGAAGGCACGGCCTCGGGCCAGATTTGCGCCAAGCAACTCCGGTCGCTCTATCGCATCGGCAAGTTCTCGCGCGACGCGCGGATCTACGGCGTAATCGCCGACCCCGTGCGCCATTCCATTTCTCCCGCGGTTCACAATCGTGCCTTTCAGGCCCGCCGCGCCGATGCGGTCTATTTGCCTTTTCTGGTGACTCCCGGCCAGCTTAAAGACTTCATGCTGTTCGCCGGAAAGATGCCTCTGGCGGGCTTCAGCGTGACGCTGCCGCATAAGCAGAAAATTATCCGTTACCTGGATCAGGTGGACCCTTTGGCGCGGAGGATCGGAGCGGTGAACACAGTGTGGCGCAAAACCGGAAAGTGGCGGGGCGCCAACACGGATGCAGCGGGTGTGACCGCGCCGCTAGAGCGTCATGTCAGGATCGGCAAATGTTCCGTGCTGGTGGTGGGAAATGGCGGCGCCGCGCGCGGGGCCGCATTCGCTTTGGCCGCCGCCGGAGCGCGGCTCGCCATCACGGGAAGGAATCTGGACCGCGTTCGCGCGCTGGCCGCGGCCTGCGGGGCTGAGCCTCTTGCCCGCGAGCAGGCCGAGACTCGCATGTTCGACGTTCTCATTCACGCCACGCCTGTGGGCATGGCCCCGCGCGTCCACGAATGCATCTTTAATGGACGAATCCCCGCGGAGCTGGTCTTCGATATGGTTTACAGCCCGATCGAAACCACCCTTTTGCAGCGAGCCCGGCAACAGGGCTCAACGGTGATTCCGGGCCTCGAGATGTTTCTAGAGCAAGCCGCGCGGCAATTCGAGATCTGGACGGGCG
>DASQJB010000275.1:0-19295 GCA_035631295.1 Bryobacteraceae bacterium
CCAGTATTACATCTTTATCCTGTTGCTTCTGACGTGCGCCATTGGGTTTCTGCTTCGAAACAAAGAAGAAGCGGGCGGCGCATTGATGGGACTTATCTTTGCGCTCAAACTCTACACGGCGCCTTTTCTTCTCCTGTTCGCGGTCCGCCGGCAATGGAGGGCGTTTCTGGGCTTTGTGGGAGCGGTTTCCGGAATCGGCGTCTTGATAGTCGCCATCTTCGGCTGGCGCGGCGTCTGGTACTTCGCGACGACGGTGATGCTCCGAGGCTTGGATGGCTCCGTGAACGATCCGTACAATCCCGGTTGGGCGTCGATGACGGCGTTCCTGCGCCACGTTCTACTGAGCGAAGCGGAGCTGAATCCACATCCGCTGACGGAAGCGCCGGCGGCATTCTTCTTCCTCCGAGCGTTCTATACGTTGGGTGTTCTCGGGATCGCGCTGTTGGTTTTGAGCCGGGGTTCTCAAAAGCCGGCGCACGGGCTGGCGTGGTTCACGATCGTGCTCTTTGTCCTCTCGCCGAACACCGCTTCGTACCACTACATCCTGCTGCTGGTCCCCGTGGCGCTCTTATTAAAAGATGCGTCGCGCCTCTGGGGCGCCGGGCTGATATTGCTGTATGTGGCGGTGGAGCTCCCGCTCTACTCCTGGGATGCGCGATTTTTCCCCAAGGCATGGCTACTGCTGGCGCTGGCGATTTACGCGGGCTCGCGCTGCTGGACATCCTTCGGGCCGCAGGCGCAAGTCCCGCCGCGGGCCGTGATCGCTACGGTGGCGGCTGCAGCCGTCATCGCCTCGGGCGAGACCATGCATCGCATGCGCCTTTTCAGAGTCGAGTCGCCGCAAGTGAGCTCGCCCGCCGTTATCGATGCCGGCTCGAACTTTTCAGCCTTCGCGGCTCCCGCGATGAGTGGTTTGCTGTACCAGGCAATGGGCCGCGAGAGCTATGTGATTCGCAGAGCCGGCGCTTCGGGCAGCCCGGAGTTTTCCTTTGACGGCGATGTCTTTCATCCGGCTTCCACGCGGAGCGGCGAAACAATCTACTTTGAACTCGTTTCGAGCGGCGAATCGAAGATTATCCGCCTGCGGCCTGACAATCGGGATGCCTCAGTTGTAGTCGGTCCGGAATGGAAGCCCAGTGAGCCGGCCATCTCACCCGACGGCTCGAAGCTCGCTTTTATTTCGGGACGATCTCTTTACCTTTGGGAAGGAGACCGGCGCTTGCTCCTTGCGAGCGGAAACGCATCGGCCCCGGCGTTCTTTCCAGATGGAATGCGCATCGCATTCGCATCCGGACCGCCCGGGCAGCGGGCGATCGCCGCCGTGGCGACTTCGGGCGGAGACGTAATCCGGCTTGTCCGTCATTCCGGCGACTGTACGGAACCGGCCATTTCGCCGGATGGCCGCATGTTTGCGTTCGCCTGTGAAGAGACCGGAGCCGAGCATATCTGGGTCCAGGAACTCTCTTCCGGACGGCTCCGGAAAGTCACCGATGGAAGCTGCAGCAATTTTGCGCCGGCATGGAGCATGGATTCGCGAACCATCGTTTTTGCCAGCGATTGCCGCCGCGGGCTCGGCTTGTCTGCCCTATATCAAGTGGCAGTGGACCAGCATTTTTGAAGACGCTATTTACCAGTACAGCTTCATCCCGAGCTGTATAATCCGCGGGTCCCTTGTAGAGGTAATGCGGCCGAAGGCGCTCGCGCCCGTCGTGGTTCCCAGCGTCGCCGCCACTGCCTGGAAATTGGTGTGATTCAGCAGATTGAACGATTCGCCGCGGAACTGAAGCTTCACCCGCTCCGAGATCGGGAAGTTCTTGAAGACGGAAACGTCCCAGCGCTCGTAACCCGGCCCGCGAATCGGATACCGCGCGGAGTTGCCAGGGCGCACTTGACCCTTGGGGACATCCGAAAAGCAGGAGGTGTTGAACCATTGCGCGAGCGTGTGGGGCGCGCCGGCGCTCGGGTCGCAGATCTCATCCGGCCGAACCGTGATGTTGTTGGTGCCAAACACGCCGATGCCGCCGGGGTCCGTGCCCAGGGAGCTATCGGAAATCGCCACGGGCAGTCCGCTATTAAATGTCGCGATGCCTGAGATCTGCCATCCGCCCAGCGCCTGCCCGAACAGGTCGCGACGGGTCTTCATCCAGGGCAAAACATAGCTCCAGTTGGCTGTAAAGACATGCGTGCGGTCGAATGGAGCGAAGCTTCTGTCCGCGGCGCGGTTGTACAGATTCATCGGCGCGGCGACGTCGCTGCCCGCGTCCGTCATTGCTTTCGACCAGGTGTAGGCGAAATTCAGGAAATTGTCTCCGAATCGTTTCTGTAACGACGCCTGCAAGGAGTTATATTGTGAATTGAACCACGTCTCAATCGCGTTGACCTGCGCGTAGCCGACGTAAGGGCGAATGGGATTTAGCCTCGGGGTCGTGGTGCGAGTGATGGGAGTGTTAGCGTCGGTGATGCCCGCCGCGACAGCGGCGCCGGGCGCGACCTCATTAATGTCCGGTTCGCCGATCAGATGGGTTCCTTTGGATCCGAAATAACCTATGTCGAGGATGGTTCTTGCGGGCAGTTCCCGCTGGATATCGAAACTCCACTGCTGCACGTAGGGCGTCTGGAAGTTCGGGGTCATCGCATAGATCGCCGACGGAGCCGTGGCCACCGCTACTGTTCCGTTGCTCGTGAGCGCATCCATTTTGGTGTTGTTGATGGTGACCGTCTGCACGGAGTACGGGTTGCTGAATACCAGACTCTCGTAGGTGTTTGACACTTGAATGGCGTCGTAAGCTATGCCGTAGCCGCTGCGAATCGCCGTCTTGCCGTTCCCGAAAGGATCCCATGAGAAACCGATGCGCGGCGCGATGTCGTGATTATTCTCGTTGGAGACTTTGTCGCCGAACGGCGAGTTCTTTCCATTGATGATGAAGCCGTTGAGCGGGTCGCCAGTATTGGGAACGAAGTTCCCCGCAGCGGTGAGTTGCGGCGCCTTTGCCGGATCGTAGGCGGCCGGCGAGAAGCTGCTGAGGAATCCGCTTGCGTCGTAGGGCTGGCGCAGGAAGGACCAGCGGGCGCCGACTGTCACAGTCAAATTCGGGCGAATGCGAAACTCGTCTTGACCGTAAAACTCCACCTGGTTCAGCTTGATATCCGGCGTGATGTCGCGCGCGGTTTGCGTGAACATCGAAACATTGCCCGTCAGGAAGTTGGCCCAGGCCTGTTGGAATGTGGATGTGCCCGCCGGCGCCGGAGTGGTCGCGAATGTGTAACTCCCCACATTATTGACGGCCTGATTCTCCGATTTGTTGTAGTGAACGATAGTGATGCCTGTCTTGATGGTGTGCTTGCCTGAGACCTTCGTCAGGTTGTCAAACCAATTGTAATTACGGTTGTAATCCCGATAAGGTCCGTAACCGGTCACAGCGGAGACGGCGGTGCTGGCGAAGGAGAGCGTTGGAATCCGTCCGAGCGAGACAGAGAAAGGAAGCGACGGCTTGATGTCCGGGGAATTGACCGACGCATCCAGGCCCGTCGGATCGCTGAGAATGGCCCCGTACGAGTACGAAAAACCAACTTCGTTGATCAAAGAAGGAGAGAGACTGCCGGTGAGCCGGACCATGACGCTTTTTCCGGGAGAGTTTGTCGAAGTATCACTGACCCCCGGGAGAGAGGCGCCCGTAAACAAGCCGCGCGGCTCCACGGTAGGGATCGAGTCCTTCAGAAAACGCCCGGAAATCGACCACTTGTTCGAAAACACGTGATCGAATTTATACAGCTCCTGCCGGAAGTTGCTGATATTCCGTAGCGACAGGTTGATGATGTGACTCGCGTTTGCGTCCGGAACCTTGGACCAGATGTCCCTCAGGTATTCGGCGGCGACCGGATTGACGTTCGTGACCTGGGTCGAGGTAGAGTTGCACGTTCCCGTGCTGGAAACATCCACGCATACCGGCGAGGTGAAAATGCCTTGTTTCTCCGCGGCGGTGGGCCCAGTGCCTTGCACGAAGGAATACGTGATGGCTCGGCGAAACTCCTCGGAGAAGAAGAAAAATGTCTTGTTCCGTTGGGTGTTGTAGTGTTTCGGAATATAGACCGGGCCGCCAAGGGTGTATCCAAAATTGTTGTAATGGAGCGCAGGCTTGGGCGTGGCGGTCATGTTGTTGAAGTAAGTATTGGCGGCGAGCTTATCGCTGCGAAGGAACTCATAGGCATCGCCGTGGAACTGGCTGGTTCCGCTGCGCGTGATGACGTTGACCATGCCTCCCGCGTCGCGGCCTGATTCTGCGTTATATTCGCCGCGCTGGATGCGAAATTCGGCGATCGCATCGACGCTGGGATAATTCAGCAGCGTGAGATTGGCCCCGCGATCGACATTGTCGGCGCCGTCGATGGTCCAACTGTTCTCGCTGGTGCGGAGGCCATTCATGGCAAACGCAACGGTGTTGGACACTCCGGAGAGCGGATTGTTGTTTCCGACATAGATTTGATCGCTGGTCCCTGAGTAAACCACGCCGGGCGTCAGCGTGACGAGTTGCTCGTAATTTCGGCTGTTCAGCGCCAGCTCGCGGACCTGGGTCCCGGAGATCAGCGTCTGAGACGTAGCCGATTGCAGCTCCACCTGCACGGGGCTGGCCTCCACCGTAACCTCCTGCTGCGTGTCGCCGATCTCCAAATCGAAATTCACCGTCAGCTTGTCGTTGACGTTCAGCTCAATGGCGGAACGAACCGCTTTCCGGAAGCCCTTCGCTTCCACCGCCACGGAATAATGACCGATCGGCAGTAGCGGAGCGGAGTAGTTGCCGTCCTGACTCGTGGCCGCGGTTCGGACCACGGCTCCGCGATCGGTGTTGGTAATAGTCACTGCTGCTGCGGGAATGCTGGCCCCGGTAGGATCCTGGACCGTTCCGACGATGGAACCGGTGATCTCCTGCGCGTACGAAAGACCCGACAAAACGACCACCCCGCAAAAGAATGAAGTGCGATTCATAGCCCCCCTTTGTTTATGCAATTGTAACCCGATTCGCGGGTACGTACCAGCCGCGACCCAAGGGGAGTGATCAGCCGACGAATTCGGCTAGGAGACCGCGGGCTCACGGGCGTCGCCCGCTGTTCTAGCAAGGACTTTTCGAATTCTCGCAGCCAGTTCTTGCGGCGTGAAGGGCTTTAGCAAGAACCCACCACACAGCGGGAGCTCCTCGGACGGATATCTTTCGAGGTCTTGATGGTAACCCGTCATGTAAATGATCCGCACGGCCGCGCCCAGATTGCGAAGGCGTTCCGCGAGAGCGATACCACCCATCTCGGGCATCACGAGATCCGTAATGACGACGGCGATTTCGTCCCGGAACCGTTCGAACAGGCCCAAAGCCTGCCATCCGTCGCCGGCTAAATGCACGCGATAGCCCTGTTGCTGCAGGCCATAGGCTAGCGCTTGCCGGACCATGGGCTGATCCTCCACCAGGAGCAATGTTTCATTTCCTTCGGTCTCGCTGATCATCTGGCTGTCCAGGGACGAATCAAGCTCCCGCGTGCTGCGCTTGAGGAGGATGGTGATGACCGTGCCTTTTTGGACACCGCTTCGGACCGAAATCTCGCCGCCGCTCTGCTTGACCGTTCCATAAACAGTCGCCAGGCCAAGGCCGAATCCTTTGCCCAAAGGCTTTGTTGTAAAGAAGGGTTCGAAGATCCTGCTTTGTGTCGCCTCATCCATGCCGTGGCCGGTGTCGCTGATCTCCAGTCCGACGCGTTCTTCACCGGCGTTCCAAGTGCGAATCGTCATCTTGCCTCCGTTCGGCATGGCGTCGCGCGCGTTGGCGCCTAAGTTCAGGATGATCTGCTCCAATTGGCGCGGATCCGCATCGGCTCGCTCAAGATCCGGCGATAGTTCCAGAACGACTTCGATCTGCTCGTTGAGGACGCCGCGTATCATGTCCGTCATGCCCCGGATCGCCTTATTCAGGTCTAGCGGCTGGGGTTGCAAAGGCTGCTTACGGCTGAACGCTAAGAGCTGGCGTACCAGGCTTGTCGCCTTGTCTACGGCCTGGCGAAGGCGTCCCACCTTCTCTCGCGCTTCTCCCGCGGTCAGACGATGGAGAGCCTGTGAATATCCCAGCATCACCGTGAGCAGGTTGTTGAAATCGTGCGCGATGCCACCTGCGAGCCGGCCAACCGACTCCATACGCGCGACCTCCTGCAGTTGTTCTTCAAGACGAATCCTTTCGCTGATGTCGCGAATGACGCTATAGTCCACCAAGCGCTTTCCAAACCGGCCGAGATTGCTTCGCACATCGACGGGTATCGAGGTTCCGAGCGCGTGACGGATCACCAGGTCGCCGGTCTCGAAGCGCGAGGAGCCCGGAACTACCGGAATCTCTCTTCCGAACAGGTCTTTTTGTCGCGTGCCCAGCAGCTCACGAACCGGCGTCCCCGTTAGCTCCGCGAGTTTCGCGTTCGCGTCCAAAATGACGCCGGTTTCATGATCCGCAATGACCAGAGCATCGCTGGCAGTCTCAAAGAGATGCCGGTAACGTTCGTCCGCATCGCGTGCGCGCATCATGAGCCGGTAAGAGACCGATAATCCCAGCAGCAGCGCCAGGGCCGCGACCGCGGCGAGTACGGCGAAGACCAGGAAGCGGGCATACCGGGCCGCGACGCCAAGGCTGCTCGAAAAGTCGTCTTCCAGTTCAGGGAAGCGTTCGTTGAGAGATTCGACCGCGGCCAGCAGCTCCTCAACGCGACTTTGGTTGGGGGCGGGCGCGGTGAGCTGCCGGCGAAGGGCCTCACCCAACTGGGATAGCTGCCAGAGGTACTCGTCGCCTTCGGTCCACACATCAATTGCGTGCCGGATGTGGGGCTCAAAATAGAACCGGCGAAACAGATGAATCATCCCGTCCACATCGGCCGGGTGATTTCGGCCGCGGATGAACGCTTGCCGAACCCGCCCGAAGTCCGGTTCGGCCTTCTCCAGTTCTACGCGAGCATCGTGATCGGCGAGGGGGACCGCGATGGATTGCAGATAGTGTTGATAATCCGCCTCGCTATGGGTCTTGCCATAGCGGAGAAGATAGATCACGGAATCCTTTTGGCCCTTTGACCAAAGTCCTTCGCCGCCGACGTAAGCGCGCATCGAAGTGAGGACATCCATGCCCATGTTGGCCACGAAGAGCAGCCCTGCGATCATCAAGGCAAAGATGGCGGCGATCAGGGTGTGGTCGGGGCGAAGAAGCTTGGTTTGCATTCGTAAAAGCCACTTGCCCTCTAAGTGTATTGGTCGAGCTTTCAGGCACTAACGGAACACGGTTCTCGTTTTTCCGCCGCGTCTGAGCACTCCAAGGGCGCCGTGGCGCCTGCTATACTGAAAACGTCTCTTTCGGCAGAGAGAGATCCGCGCCTTCGCGTTTCGAAGAGCGCACAGCCGTTCGTGGCGTTGTGCGCGATTGAGAAGGGTCGCGCGCTTACGCCATCGAAAACCAATGCCTAAACGCACATTTCAACCCAACAATCGCAAGCGCGCGAAAACGCACGGCTTTCGGGCGCGCATGAATAGCAAGGACGGCCGCGCGGTGCTCGCGCGGCGCCGTGCCAAGGGCCGTCATAAGTTAACGGTCAGCGACGAAAGAGCTGTTAAGTACGCCAAACTCGGTTAGCGGCGTCGGGAGGCGCGATTTCCCACGATCGTTGCGGGCCACTTTCCCGTGGTCCTCGCGGGCCACTTTTCCACGGTCCTCGCGGATCTTGCGCGCCGCCGATTTTCGCCTCGTTTATGACAAAGGCTTCCGCGTATCCTGTCCGCTGTTCGCGGCATTCTGCCTGGAGCGTGACGCCGCCGATTCAGCCACGGGTCCGCGGTTGGGGCTCACCGTGCCTCGAGCTGTATGCGGCGCGGTGGGACGGAATCGCATCAAACGCAGGCTTCGCGAAGCTTTCCGCCTCCACAGGCACGACCTCGGACCCAAGTGGGATATCGTCCTCAATCCCCGCCGCGTGGCACTCACGGCAGAGTTTAATGAAATTGAGCGGGCGCTCCGGAAGGTGATCGATAAATGCAAATCGCGCTGACCCTTCTCCGTTTATATAAGCGTTGGGTTTCGCCCCTGCTGCCTTCCGCGTGCCGCTTCAGTCCCACCTGTTCGGAATACATGATGGAAGCGATTGAGCGTCACGGCGTCGCGAGGGGCTTGGGGCTTGGCGCGCGGCGGCTCCTGCGGTGCCATCCGTTTTGCGAAGGAGGATTCGACCCGGTTCGTTGAAGAAATCCGAAACACAATGGCTCAGAAGAAAGAGTTAACGATGGAGATGAGGCTGCTGCTGGCCTTCCTGCTGATGGGGCTGGTGCTCTTCGTCACTCCTTATTTTTATAAGCAGCCGCCCTCCACCGCCGCCAAGCAAGGACCGGCGCCCGCGCAGACCGCCGCAAACGCTGGAAAGACCGAAGCAGCCGCCCCCGAAGCCGCTAAGCCGCCTGCGCCAACTGCCCCTGCGGCCGAAATCCCCGGGCAAATTCAAGGAAGCGAGGAACAGGAATTCACGATCGATACCGATCTATTCCAGGTCCGGTTCTCGAATCGCGGCGCGGTGGTCCGCAGTTGGGTGCTGAAGAAGTATAAAGACGCAGCCAAAAAGCCGGTCGATCTGGTGAATCCGCGCGCTCTGGCGAAAGTCCCTGCGCCGTTTTCGCTGTACTTCAAAGGGCAGCCGCCTATCGCCAATTTGGATCAAGCGCTGTTTTCCGTCCACCGGCCGGACCCGCTTACCGTCATATTCGAATATTCCGACGGCCACACTGGCGTAAAGAAGTCGTTCAAGTTTGCGCAGAACAGTTACCTGGTAGCGGTCGATTCGCAAGTGACGCAGAACGGCATGCAGGTGCCGCATAGCCTCGGCTGGCGCGGCGGGTTCGGCGATTCCACGGTGGCGAACCCCGTCAGCGCGCAAACCGCCGTGTATTACGACGTGAATAATTCGAAGCTCGTGGTGCAGCCCGCCAAGAACGCCAAGGATGGCCCAGTGTCGGCGACGGGCCAATATTCTTTCGCGGGGCTCCAAGACAGCTACTTCGCCGGCGTGTTCCTGCCCGAGGGACGATCGCAAGTTGAGATAACCGAGTTCGCGGACACTGTCGCGAACGCGAACAATTCCGACGAACAGCGCGTGGGCGCCGCGGTGGGCGGCGAAGGCGTCAACCGCTTCACATTTTTCCCCGGCCCGAAAGATTACGACTTGCTCCACGAAATCAATCCCAAACTCGACACCTTGATCGATTGGGGCTGGTTCGAATTTCTCGCCAAACCTCTCTTCCTGATTTTGAAGTGGACGGCCAACAGGCTCACTCATAACTATGGTTGGGCCATCGTTCTTGTCACCATCGGAATCAACATTGTCCTGTTCCCCTTGAAGATCACCGGCATGAAATCGTCCAAGAAAATGCAGGCGATTCAGCCGTTGGTGAATGCGATCAATGAGAAATACAAGGGCATTCCGGCGCGCGACCCACGCCAGGCCGAAAAAAATTCGGAGGTCATGGCGCTGTACAAAAAGTACGGCATAAATCCGTTGGGTGGCTGCTTGCCCATGCTCCTCCAGATTCCCTTCTTCTACGCATACTATAGAGTGCTCTCCGTGAGCATCGAGATGCGTGGGGCCAGTTTTTTGTGGATTCACGATCTCGCTCAACCGGAGACAGGATTTTTCGCGGGGCTGGGAACGCCCCTCCGCCTCCTGCCGCTGATCCTGATATTGACGCAGTTTCTCTCGCAGAAAATGACGCCGCCGACCCCGGGAGTCGATCCGGCCCAGCAGAAAATGATGATGTTCATGCCCCTGATGATGGGGTTCGTTTTTTACGGCGTGTCTTCGGGCCTCGTACTATACTGGTTGACTAGCAATCTTGTCGGCGTCGCGCAGCAGTGGTTGTTGAACCGCCAGACTCCGGCTCCAGTGGTGGAAGTGCCGAAACCGAGTCCCAAAAAGAAGACCGGAACGAAACGTTGAACAACCAAACGCTTACGCTTGCCGAGCACGGCCCGCGCATTGAGGAATTCCTGGATACTGTCCTCGATTTGGCGGATTTCGATGTCGATTTTGAAGTCAGCGAGGGCGAAACCCTGCACCCGGATTTCGAAAATCCGGATCTGGTGGTGCGATTTTCCGGCCCGGATGTAGCGGAGTTGCTCGCGAATAAGGCCGAAGTGCTGCTGGCGCTGGAGCAGTTGACCATGGAAGCGCTGCGGCTGGCGCCGGAGGAGCACTCGCGGCTTTGCTTCGACGCCAACGACCATCGCATGCTGCGCATCCAGGAGTTGCGCATGAGCGCGCAGGCAGCAGCGGAGCGGGTGCGCAAGACTCACGCCCCCTTCCACTTCAGCCCCATGAACAGCCGGGAGCGCCGCATTCTTCACCTGGCCCTACGCGACGAACAGGGCATCCGCAGCGAAAGCGTCGGCGAAGGGCCCATCCGCCAGGTGGTGATCGTCCCCGAGGACATGAAGACGCTGCCCGAACCGATTCGTCCTCCGCGGCCGCGTCCGGAAACACCCGGCCGGCCGTTCGACCGAGGTGGCCGTGGGCGCGACCGCGACCGTGGCCGGCGGGGCGGCCCTCCTCGCGATCGTCATGGCGGGCGCGGTCGCCGTTAAAGTACCACTCTGTTAGAGACGCCTTTGGAGGGCGGCCTTTAGCCCGCGTGGCGCTTCAGCGCCGCTCCGGGAGCGAGACTAAAGCCTCGCGCGGGCCGAAGCCCGCCCTCCTGCGGTCACGGCTCGGAAGGGAACTCAATGCAGCTCCGCGACACCATCGCGGCCATCTCCACGCCCCCCGGCCGCGGCGGCCTCGGAATCATCCGTTTGTCGGGCGAGCGGGCGCGGGACGTTGCGGAGCGTATGCTTCGGTTTCCGCCGGACCACCAATGGAAGCCCTGGTCCAGCACGCTTGCATCCCTGCCCGACGCGGAAGGCCAACCGGTGGATCGTGTTGTCGCGACCTTCTTTGGCGCGCCGAAGTCCTACACCGCTGAAGACGTCGTTGAGATTTCCTGCCACGGCTCTCCCGCGGTGCTTCGCTATGCCCTCGAGCGCGCCTGCGAGCAGGGAGCCCGTCTGGCCCAACCAGGCGAGTTTACTCTCCGCGCGTATCTAAATGGGCGAATCGATCTTCCGCAAGCCGAAGCGGTCCGCGATTTGATCGAAGCCACTACGCTGTATCAGGCCCGCATTGCCGCGCAGCAGGCGGAAGGATCCGTCTCGCGGCGGCTCCAGCCGATGAAGGATCAGTTGCTCGAGCTGATTGCATTGCTCGAAGCCGGAATTGATTTCGCCGAGGACGATATCGACGTGGCTTCTTCGAATGAGATCCTGCGCCGTATCCAACCCATTTCCGAAGCCGTGAGCGCGCTGATCGCCAGCTTTGCCTACGGCAAGCTGGTGCACGAAGGCTTTGCATTGGCCATCGTTGGCCGGCCGAACGTGGGCAAGAGTAGCTTGTTCAATCGCCTTCTGGAGCAGGATCGCGCTATCGTCACCGAGATTCCCGGCACGACGCGCGACTTGGTTTCCGAGACCGCTTCGCTCGGCGGCATTCCTGTCAAATTCGTCGATACAGCGGGCATCCGGGCGGGACAGGACCCGGTGGAAAAACTGGGCATCGAGCGGAGTTACCGCGCCATGGCCGACGCGGATTTAACGCTGGTCGTGGTGGACGCATCGGCGCCTCTCGAAGCGGAAGACCGCGAGCTGATCCGTCGCGCGGGAGAGCAGGGGAAATTTTTGGTGGCGGCCAACAAATGCGATCTGCCGCGCCGCGCGGAGCAGCCGGGCGCGCTGCCCGTATCGGCCCTCACGGGCGATGGCGTCGAGGCGCTGCGTAATGGAATCGTCGAGACTCTGGCGCCGCGTGGGCGCCTGGAGCAGGAAGGAGGCTTCATCACCAGCCTGCGCCATGAGCAGCTCCTAAAGGAATCGCAGGAGGCCTTGGAGCAGGCGCGTAACGCGACCGCGCTCGGTATCCCGCACGAAATGCTTTTGCTCGATCTCTACGCCGCCCTGCGGCCCATTGACGCCATCACGGGCGCCACCACCGCAGACGACATCCTCAACCGCATCTTCTCGACGTTCTGTATCGGGAAGTGACATGGGCCACCGATGAACACGGATGCACACGGATGAAATCAAAAGAATCGTATATCCGCGTGCATCAGTGTCCATCCGTGGCCTGATGAGAGCCTTAACTTCTCGCAGCCGCGGCGCGCGCGGCCGCCGCGCGCTCGGATTCGACGCCCACGAAGACAAAGCGCCCGGTGACCGCCGCAACGCCGAGGGCGCACACAGCCATCAAGAATGCCGCAGCATAGCCAAAGGCGCTGGCAATCAGCCCTGCCGAGAACGAGCTCATCCCGACGAACAGGTCATAAAACGCACTTAAGACGCTAACGGTAGATCCCCGTTCTCCCGCCGCGGTCCGGCGCAACACCGTGGAAGCGATGGATGCCCACGGGAAGGAGAAACCGAGGCCCAGCAGCGCGGCGCCAAGGATCGCCCCGGTCCAGCCCGGTCCGGTGGCCAAGATACTCAGTCCTATCGCCATCCCGAAGATCCCACTGTAAAAAGTGATGCGGGGATGAATGCGGTCCGGCAAACCGCCCAGGAAGAACCGCGATAGTAGAACGAATCCGGCGTATGTGGAAAAAGCCGCCGGTCCGGCGCCCCCATGCCGGGCCAGGTGCAGAATCAGAAATCCTGTGATCACTGGGTAATGGACGTTGACGAACCCTACCGAGAGCCCAGCGGGGATGAGCGAACGCCGCAGCCATCTTCGGCCGCGCTCATGAGCCGCCGGACGGTAATCCTCGGGGACGCTGATCAGCAACGCCGCCGCGCTCAAAGCCAGAACCACTTGCATCCGGGCAGCTGAGTTAAAGGAGCCAAGAAACTGGCCAATCAACGGTCCGGCGGCGATTCCGCCCCAAATTCCGCTGCTCAAATACCCTAAGGCCCGCGCGCTGCGGTCTAGTCCCGCCACTTCCACCGTCCATGCCGCCGCGCCCGTATACAGGCACGCCTCCCCGATCCCTTGGAGGATGCGTCCCAGGTAGATGCCACCGATGCCCCAAGGCAGCAGGTAGGCAGCACCCGCCAGCGTGCAGCTACAGAGGCCGGTAAGGAAGGCGCGTTTGCGCCCTTTTCGGTCGGCCAAGCGGCCGGCAAAGATCCGGCTGCACAACGCGACCACGGAAAAGGCGCCGATGACGAAACCCACCGTCCGGTCCGACCCGCCCAGATCGTTCCGGACGTGCGGCGCCAAACGTGGCAGAACCGTCCCAAACCCCAGAAACCCGAGAAATGTCGCTCCGATCAGACGCCAGAAGCGTCCGGGCAACTGCTTTGCGCGTGCCATTGCTCATCATCTCATGCCCGGCCCAGCGGGCTCTGTATCGCGTAGCATAGGGCTCGGGTGTAACGAAAGCAACGCGAGACGCGCCTCCCCCACCAAATGGCACATGCACTCCGCTCCGCGCTCGGGCCTAATTATGAAACCAAGCAGACCTATGAACATCTTTTGAAATAGAGACTTAACTTATCGATGGAAGGCTGCTATACTATATTGACTGAAAATGAGGCCGAGGGGGGCTTATTATCGAGGGCAATCCCCAAAGGTGTATGAATTCAGTCAGTTACAGTGAACGACGGCGTTGGTACCCCAACCGGGGCTCCGGGTTGAGTTAGTGCCGAGTAGAGTCCGCGAATAGGATTGGCCGAAGAAGCTGGATTGGGGAAGGCGGAAGAGTGGAACATTTTGAAGATCAGTTCGAGAGTCGTGAGCCGCTAGGGCTTCCCTTTGATGAAGACGCCTCGTTCTTCCATCCCGAGGAAGTACACGAAGGGGAGGACTTCGCAGTCCCCCACCCGGTTGAAGAATCGATTTACACGGACGACCCTGTCCGCGTGTACCTCCGCGAGATGGGTGCGGTACCCTTGCTCACCCGCGAGGGCGAAGTAAACCTGGCGCGCCGCATGGAGCGCGGCAAGCTGCGGATGCAGAAGGCCATCAGCCGCTCCGCTTTGGTCCAAATGCGGGCTGTGGAAATCGCCGAGCAGATCAAGGACGGAACCGAGGAAATGGACGCCTTTGTGGACATGGGCGGCGACCTCGAAGAAGAAAGCGCCGCCTATGCCAGGCGCCGCTCGGAATACGAGCAGCATCTAGCCAATATGGTCGTCCAGTTCAGGAAACTGGAACAGGTTTCCGAAAAGTTCGAATCCATCGCAGTCGGCAGCAAAAAGCTGCGCCGGCGTTGGAGCGGGAAGTTAGCCCGGGCGCGGGTGGAAGTTTCGCAGACCATCCGCAAGATTCCGTTCTACATCTCCCAGTGGAAGCAGTTCGCAAAGGAAATCGAGCGGGCAGCCGAAGAACTGTCGCATCTCGAACAGGAATTGAACAAATTGGAAGGCCGCGCCAGCCAGACGGCCCAAGCGAAGGCTAAGGAGATCAAGCGCGAGATCCGCAAGCGCGAGCAAGCGGCCGGCGCAGAGCTGCCCGATCTTCGGCATACCCTCGCCGTCATCCGGCATGGGGAAATGGAAGCTGAACGGGCAAAAAAGGACTTGGTCGAGGCCAACCTGCGGCTCGTTGTTTCCGTCGCTAAGAAGTATGTCAACCGCGGACTCCATCTCCTGGATCTGATCCAGGAAGGGAACATCGGCCTGATGCGCGCCGCCGATAAATTCGAATACCGCCGCGGTTACAAATTTTCCACTTACGCTACCTGGTGGATCCGCCAGGCGATCACTCGGGCCATCGCCGACCAATCGCGCACCATACGCATTCCCGTTCACATGAACGAGAGCATGAACAAATTCCTGCGCGCCACGCGCGAGCTCGAAAAAGAACTCGGGCGCGCGCCCACCAACGACGAGATTTCCCGGCGCATGGATATCCCGGTCGAGAAGGTCCAGAAGCTGAAAACCATCTCGCGCGACCCCGTGTCGCTTGAAACGCCGGTCGGCCGCGATGGCGAATCCGCGCTCGGCGATTTGATCGAAGACCGCTGGGTAGGCTCGCCCGTTGATTCGGTGATCGACAGCAATGTGCGCGACGAAACCGCCAACATCCTCAAGACACTTTCTCCCAAGGAAGAGAAGGTGATCCGCCTGCGTTTCGGCATCGGCTGCGAGCGGGAGCATACGCTCGAAGAGATCGGCCAGGAATTCGACGTCACGCGAGAACGTATCCGCCAGATCGAAGCCAAGGCCCTGCGGCAGCTCCGGTCGCCCGAGCGCGCCAGGCACCTACGCGCGCTGCTGGCGGCGCGGTGAACTGCACCGCTTGCTTTCCCCAACAGGTCTAGCGTAGCGTGAAGGTATGAGTGCGGATAATCGAGGGACGCTTGCGGGAATCGTGAGCGTGAATCCGGAAGTCATGCACGGTACGCCGTGCTTTGCAGGAACACGCGTGCCGGTTCAGACTTTGCTCGATTTCATAGAGGCGGGGGATACGTTGGATAAATTTCTTCAGGCGTTTCCGCGGGTCACGCGCGAACAGCCGATCCAATTTTTGGAGATCGCTAAAGACCGGCTGCTAGCCGAATGCGCGTCTTGATCGACGAGTGCGTCGATCCTGGCATTCGAGGATTTCTGGACGGTCATCAAGTAACTGCCGTCAAGGATCTCGATTGGCAAGGGAGCTCGGACGAAGACCTTGTTCGACTCGTACAGGGCAATTTCGACGTTCTGTTAACGCTCGACCGTGGTTTCGAGTCCCAGCACAATCTCAGGAAGCTGAGCTTCGGCATCGTCATTCTGCATCCAGCGAGAAACCGCCAAGAAGACTATGCAACCTTGACGAGCAATTGCGCGGGCAGTGCTCGTAGTCCAGCCCGGTCAAGTGCTACACGTCCCCGCCTAACAATGGGGCGCCGAAGGCCCTCATTCCGCCGGAGCCGGACCGGACTGTTGCGGCGCGGAAGCAGCGGCGGTCTTCGGGGGAGGAATCGCACTGCCCAGATTCATCGACCCGCCGCCTTCGCTTACGTAATTCCGGTTCCAGTCCGGAATTTCAATCGCGATGTCCCCTTGCACCACCGCTTGGCAACCCAAGCGTGAGTGTACGGTGACGCCGGCCGCCATATCTACGCGATCCTGCTCATCGTCGTCCATTTCCGAAAGGCTGTTATCGCCCTGCTTGACGATCACATGGCAGGTGGTACAGGCGCAGTTGCCTCCGCAGGCGTGTTCGAGCTGGATGCCGAAATTCAGCGCTACGTCCAGTATCGACTCGGGCTTGCCATGCTCGGCGTAGGGGAGTTTGCCGTGTTCAAACTCAACCGTTTTGTCGAGGTTCAGGAACGTCACTTTCGGCACACTTTAATTTTAGCAACAGGGTCTATGGTGGGCACATCAATGCTGTTCAGGAGGCATGCCTATGCTAAAACATCTCATTTTGACGGCATTGCTGGTAGCTTTGTGGCTTCCCGCTCTCGCCGTCGAAGAGCACCACGGCTTTGTCACGGGGACGATCACCAAGGTGGACTCCGCGGGCAAGACTGTGGTGGTCAAACTCGCAGACGGAACGCAGCATACATTTCACTTCGTGAAGGGAACGGCGGTCCATGGCGGGCAGGCGACGGAGGCCGGCGCCAAAGAAGCCTTCCACGGATTGAAGGAAGGCGGCCAGGTGGCCGTTCATTACACCGCGAAAGGCGGCCGGGAAACGGCCGAGGAGATCGACGATATCAGTAAGGATGGCATCAAAGCCGCTAATGGCACCGTGACCCATATCGACCGCGGAGCCAAGACTCTTGCGGTGAAAACGGAAAATGGCGCCGAAGAAACCTATCGGATGACCGATAGCGCCGCCAAAGATGCCGGAAAAGACATAGCGGAGGGGGCTGAAAAAGCCGGGAAAGTGACGGTTTACTACACCGAGGAAGCCGGAAAGAAGGTGGCCCACTTCTTCAAGAAAACCTTTTAGCGTCACGAAACCCACGCCTGAAACATCTCCAACTTCATGGAGCAGAGGGGCTTGGCGCCATCCACCGGAAAACCTGTACGCTTGGCCGGCGAAACCACTGTCGAGTCGAATCTTCCCATGCGGCTGGACAGGCTGCCGTGGCATCGCTGGCATTGGCTGGTGGTGACAGCGCTGGGCATCACTTGGGTGCTGGACGGACTCGAGGTGACGTTGGCTGGTTCGCTGGCGGGGATTCTCAGAGACCCGCGAACTTTGGGACTCACCGATCTCGAGATCGGATTTAGCGCCACGGCTTACCTCGGGGGAGCAGTGGCGGGCGCGCTGATCTTCGGCTACGCGACAGATCGACTGGGCCGCAAGCGCCTCTTCACCATAACCTTGCTGGTCTATTTGCTGGCGACCGCCGCGACTGCGTTTTCCTGGAACTTCTGGAGCTACGCG
The DNA here is from genome assembly GCA_035631295.1 of Bryobacteraceae bacterium. Taxonomy (GTDB): domain Bacteria; phylum Acidobacteriota; class Terriglobia; order Bryobacterales; family Bryobacteraceae; genus Palsa-187. Next base: position 17,398 of record DASQJB010000275.1, read on the forward strand.
ATCTTCCGCGCCCTCACCGGCGCGGGGATCGGCGGCGAATACTCCGCCATCAACTCGGCCATCGATGAGCTTATTCCGGCGCGCGTGCGCGGGCGGGTCGATTTGGGCATTAATGCGGCGTTTTGGATGGGAGCGGCGCTGGGAGCGGCGGGGTCCATCGTGCTGCTGGAATGGGGCCTGGTTCCAGTGACGCTCGGCTGGAGGCTCGCCTTCGGCATCGGAGCCCTTCTGAGCGCCGGCATCCTGATTTTGCGGCATTGGGTCCCAGAAAGTCCGCGCTGGCTCACCATACACGGCAGACATCGGGAAGCCGTGCATATCGTGGAGGAGATCGAAAAGCATGTGGACCCGGCCGACTTGCCCGAGCCCCAGGGGTCGATTGGCATCCAGGTCAGGAAGGGAACTACGTGGAGCGAGATTTGGCACTCGATGGCGCGCGTGTATCGCACTCGATCGCTGCTGGGCCTGATCTTGATGAGCTCGCAGGCCTTCTTTTATAACGGTCTGTTCTTCACGTACGCATTGGTCCTGGTGAGCTTCCATGGCGTTCCGCCGGAAAGCGTCGGCCGGTATGTGTTCCCATTCGCTCTGGGCAACTTCCTGGGCCCCCTGGTGCTAGGAAGGCTGTTCGATACTATCGGGCGGAAGCCGATGATCGCTGTGACCTACGGGGCCTCCGGCGCGCTGCTGGCCTTGGCCGCATGGCTGTTCGTGCGTGGCCAGCTCACGGCTTTCACTCAGGGGCTGGCCTGGACCGCAATCTTCTTCATTGCGTCTGCGGCGGCGAGCTCCGCATATCTGACCGTGAGCGAAATATTTCCCCTGGAGGTGCGGGCGCTGGCGATCGCCATCTTCTATGCTTGCGGCACGCTGGTGGGAGGAGTCGGCGCCCCCGCGTTATTCGGCGCCTTGATTGCATCCGGCTCCCGCGCGAATGTGGCGCGGGGCTATCTCGCCGCGGCGGGGTTCATGATCCTCGCGGCCGTTGCGGAGCTGGTCTTCGGCGTGAGCGCCGAGCGGCAGCCGCTGGAAAGCGTCGCCGAGCCCTTGTCCGCGAAGCGAGTCTAAAATGAGTGCCTCATAGCCCGGAGGCCAGGGCAAGACGGGCGTGTCCGGCCGGGGGCATAGGAAACACTTTAGCCCGACGACATGGGTAACAGTTTGTGGACTGTGTTGAGAGCTTTGTCTCATGGTGAAAACGGGTGTGGGAAAGTTGTGGAAAAAAGGGCAAGAGGAGGCGGGAGAGGGCAGCAGGGGGTTTTCCGAAAGCGCCCTTTGCCTTGCTTAGGGGAGAGGTTGGGAACGGCCCGGGAGCGGTCCAGGGCGCGCGGTTTGGCGCGGCGGAGCGCACCCTTGACAGCGAAGACCGTTGTGGAAGATGGAGGGGAAGGGAAAGGGCGCGGGGCAGCGCCCCCGAGCCCGTTACCGCGCGCCGCCTTTGCGCGGGGCATAAAACTACCGTGTGACGCTTTCCTCAGCAGTGACATCCGCCCAGCCGGGCTGATTTCTTCTGCATAGCTCGGCTTCAGGCCCAATTCCGTCTGGACCCGCAAGCTCAAGCGGCGATGAAATATGTGTCGAGATCCCTCCAACCAGCCCAGCAGAACCGGACCGAAGCGCACCTCCGCATAGCGTTCATCCACAGGCCGCCCCCAGCGGCTGGTGACCGAAGATCTCGCTGATAAAGATGCGCTCATTTTTCCACTTCAGCTCGCCCTTTCCCGGCACGCGCCACACCAGATACTGGCCGCCCTATTCCAGCTCCGGCACGCGCCGCGGCATGCTTCGAGGCGAGCCGGTATAACAAGCCGCCGGGGTCAAGTGGTCTAAGCCTTGGTGCGGGGCGCTCGTGATTGTAGACCTGCTGAAAGGCGTGAAACCGCTCCTGCTGCTTTCTG